>JAHFPK010000081.1 GCA_023266715.1 Hyphomicrobiales bacterium
GCTGGATCGCCTGGTTGAAACTGCCCGCGAGCTATCGGATCAATAAAACAAGACTTTCCCTCTCCCCGATTTATCGGAAAGCAGGACTCGTTATCGAGCCAGCCATCCGCCATCTACGGCGATGACGGCACCGGTGACATAGGCGCTGGCCGGCGAAGCGAGAAACAAGACGGCGGTTGCGAGATCGTCGGGAACGCCCCAGCGGCCCACGGGAATGCGGGCAAGGATCTGTTGCGACCGCTGCGGGTCGGCTCGCAATGCCTGCGTGTTGTCCGTTTCCATATAGCCGGGCGCAATGGCATTGACCGTGATGCCGTGCGGCGCAAGCTCATTTGCCATGGCCTGTGTCAAACCAGCGATACCATGCTTGCTGACCGTATAGGCGGCAACCCGGATGCCACCTTGAAATGACAGGATCGACCCAATGTTGATGATGCGGCCTTTGCAGGCGCTGGCCACCATTTGGCGGGCCACGGCCTGGCTGAGTGTGAAGGCGCTGCGCAGGTTGATGGTGAGAACTTCATCCCAATCAGCTTCCGCCATGTCGAGAAAATCGGCTCGCCGGATAACTCCGGCGTTGTTCACGAGAATATCGATCCTGCCCGCGCGTGCAACAATGGTGTCAAAATTTGAGCCGAATGAGAGATCGCAGATGATTTCCTCGAAACGCCGCCCCAGCACTTCGATACGTTTGCGCGTATCGGGCATGGCCGATGATCCCAAACCAATGATATCTGCGCCGGCATCAGCGAGCGTCACAGCCATGGCCTGCCCCAGTCCCGTGCGCGCACCGGTAACAAGCGCGCCCTTGCCCGAGAGATCAAAGAGGCCGGCGCTTTTCATTCAGCGGACTTTGCCACGCGCGGCGACCGGCCAGACGACCTCAACCACGCCGTTGCGCACGCCATGGACTTCATCGTTCATATTGCTGACCGAGCAGCAATGATTAGGGATGACGCTTACGACTTCGCCCACTTTTGGCCGCGTCTTGCATTGGGAAAAATCGAGGACCGCATGTTCTTCCGAAAGGTTTGCGATGAAGGCGCCAGGATACTCAACCAGCCTGCCATAGTGCTCGACATAATAATGGTCCGAGGTCAGGACTTTGGAGCCACTGTCGATGACGGCCCGGTTGGCGGTGGGGCAACTCACCACCGTTGCCCTGACATGCATGGCGCAATTATCCCAGGTGGCAACTCCGGACTGCACCATCATCACGTCATTATACACATAGGTGCCAGCGCGATGTTCTGTCATCATCGGATAGTCACCGAGCTTGTTGAGGGCGGGGGTGCCGCCGCCAGAAAGCACGGGTAATGGAATTCCGGCTTTCCCGAATATTTCCCGAGCCCTGGTAAAGAACTCGAAGGTGTTTGGCGCGGTGTTGGGAAACACCATCAAGCCTTCGAAGGCGATGCGCGGCAGCTTTACGGCGAGACGGGCGAGTTCGAGTGCTGCCTCTGGCGATTGCACGCCATTGCGCCCGAAACCGGTATCGCATTCGATCAACAGCTGCACATCCCTGCCATGACGCTGGCCGGCTTCCGAAAGGCCCCGCAACACGGTTTCATTGTCAGCGACAACCGCCAGGCGCTTTATGCGAGCGGCCAACTCCATGAGCCTGTCAGTCTTGCGCTTGCCGATGATGTTGTAGGTCAGAAAGAGATCGTCGCACACCCCCGCGTCAATGAAGACTTCCGCTTCCCCCAGCTTCTGACAGGTGAGGCCAATGGCCCCAGCTTTCATCTGAAGCTTTCCAATGGCCGGAATCTTGTGGGTCTTGATATGGGGGCGGTTCAGCAATCCGTGGGACGAAATCATGCCTTGAACGCGGGTGATATTGTCCTCAAGGCGATCCAGCAATACAACGACCGCCGGCGTGTCGAGGTCTTCAATTCTTGTCATGATTTTCCACTCAACGGATTTTTTATATGGTGATAATGTGGAGCACGGCCTCCGAGGGGAGTCAAAGGCCGTACTCCTGCGCGGGTTTTCATTTGAATCATCCCGGCGAAACAGTTTCGCACCAAATCTAGTACCGCGCGGATATTGTCATCAGCAGAGCGCCCTGTTTTGAGCGCACCATGGCGATGTTCTCTCCCCCAAGACCGTGGGTCTTTCCTGGCATGACAGCAGATTGATGCTCCTCCAGAAGGCAATATTACACCGTTTTTATATTACCTTATTATCTGATAATATAACAGTTATTGTCAAGAGAACATCTTCAATCCTATGGTCGATTGCACAAATGAATCAGCAAAATCCAAAGCTTACGCCCCGCAAGGGCCCCAAACGCAACCTGTTCGCCCATGTTGTGGAGAATTTGGGAAAACGCATCGTCACCGGCGAACTGAACCCAAGCGTTCCCTTCCCCAAGGAAGCGGATTTGGGCCGGGAATTTGGCGCCAGCCGGTCAGTCATCCGGGAAGCGGTAAAGGCACTGGCGGCGCGGGGCATGATCGAATCCCAGACCAAGACGGGCATTCGCGTGCTTGAGGCCATGCACTGGAACCTGCTCGACGCGGAAGTTCTGAACTGGCGCTACAGCACTATGCCGCAGGCGCAGTTTTACGGTGAACTCTTTGAAATACGCCTGATGATCGAACCGCAGGCGGCGGCCTTTGCCGCAAAACGTGGCACGATCCAGGAGATTGCCCTTATCGGCGAAGCGTTCGAGGCCATGACCCATGCCGGCATGAATAAAGTTTCCGGCATCGATGCCGACTTGCTGTTCCACCGCTCGATCCTCGCCGCCAGCCACAACCCGCTTCTCCTGCAGATGGGAAATCTGATTGCCGTCGGCCTCTATATTGCCCACAAAATTTCCAGCGAATCATTTGTCGTATTCCTGCCGAAGCACAAGGCGGTTTATGATGCGATCAAAAGGCGAGATGCCGTTGCTGCCCATGATTCCATGGAACATCTCCTCTCCGAAACCCGTGAATTCATGAACCAGCACATTAAGACCATTCCTGCCCATGCCTGACGCACAGGAGAGTGCGCGGCCGCGTTCGATTGCCTGCATCGGGGAATGCATGGTTGAGTTCGCAAAAACTCCGGGCACCTCCAATAGCTACGAACAGCGCTTTGGCGGCGACACGCTCAATACCGCGATCTATCTGGCGCGCCTCTTGGCAAAGAACGGGCATGTGCACTACATAACGCGGCTTGGCCGCGATCCCTTCAGCAATGCCATGGTAACGGCCTGGACTTCAGAGAACATCAACTGCTCGCTGGTTGAGCAAGTGGCCGGCAGGCTTCCCGGACTTTATATGGTCGAAACCGACAGGCATGGAGAACGCTCGTTTCTGTATTGGCGCAGCGGGGCGCCTGCGCGCGAGCTGTTTCGCGGCAAGTGCGAATCTCTTCTGGAGAGGCTCAACGGCTTCGACACCATTTATTTTAGCGGCATCACACTTGCCATTCTCTCCGAGGAGGGCCGCACAAATCTTCTCGGCCAGATCGAGCATCGAACCACGGATGGCAAAGCTACCGCATATGATCCAAATTTCCGCCGGGCGCTGTGGAAGGATGCGGATGAAGCTGCGCTGTGGAATGCCCGTGCAATTGCCTGCTGCCCTCTCGTTTTGCCCTCGATTGAGGACCTGCGGGGTATTTTTGGCGAGCAGCACGATGGCACTGGCTGGATCGGAAAACTGACGGCACTGGGCGCCAAAGACATCGTGCTGAAGAACGGCGGGAGCAATGTCTTTACCCGCGTCGGCGGACAGCGCAAGGATTTTGCGCTCGACTCTGTTGCGCGCGTTCTCGATACAACCGGCGCAGGAGACAGCTTCAATGCCGGTTTTCTGGCTGGCCGTGCCTTGGGTTCAACCGTGGAACAAGCCGTAGACCGAGGTCACGCCCTCGCGTCAAAAGTCATACAGCATCCCGGCGCCATCATACCTGTTAACTCCATGCGCTAGCTTACGGACCAACCGCCATCGACGAGGATATTGGCTCCGGTGATCAGGGATGCTGCTGGAGAGGCAAGGAAAACCACGGCACCTGCCACATCAATTGTTTCGCCGATCCGCCCGAGGGGAATATGCGATAGCACATGCTGATGAAATTGCGGATCAGCGAGCGCGGGCTTGGTGCCATCGGTAAAGATGAAAGTGGGGGAAACACTATTTACGGTGATGCCATGGGGCGCCCACTCGAAAGCCAGACAGCGTGTGAGATGATTGATCGCGGCCTTTGACATGCAGTAGATCGCCTCTCCTTTCAAAACGACACTGCCGGCCTGTGAAGAGATGTTGATGATGCGGCCCGATTTCTGGGCGATCATCAGTTTCGCAACCGCCTGCGTAGTGAAGAACGTGCCCTTGAGATTGATGTTCACGGTGAGATCAAAATCTTCTTCCCGCACGTTCTCGGCCAGGTTCTCGGGGCCAATTCCGACATTGTTGATCAATACATCGATGCGACCAAAATGCTTGTGGGCCTCGGTTATGCCGGCGCGAACGCCTTTCAAATCGGCGAGGTCCATGCGCACAGCCAGAACTCTGTGACCCAGCATCTCAATCTCTTTGACCAGCGCTTTGCTCTCGGCCGGGGTTCGAACGCCAACAACAACGTCTGCCCCGGCCCCGGCACAGGCCAGTGCGCAGGCCCGTCCGATGCCGCGCGAGGCCCCGGTGACAAGGACCACCCGATTCGCAAGGCTAAAGTCCGGGGTTACATTTGCAGTCATTTCCATCTCCTCTAGGTCAGGCGTCATCTGTTGCACAGGAAAAAATTTTACTCGGGTATTGGCGTGGCGAAGAGGCGATAGCGGCAGATGCGACCTCAATCCCGTCTTGGAGTGCCCGGGCCACATCTGAGCCGCGCAGCCACGCTGCGAGATAACCTGCGTTGAAGGCATCGCCGGCGCCTGTTGTATCAATGACTTTAACTTTGGGCGCGGGCACTTCCGTCAATGTGCCGCCTTGCCATGCCGACGCGCCATTCGCTCCACGCTTGATGACGATGGCCGTCTCCGGTTTCGCCCGTGCTGCCAGCCACATTGCCGCCTCCGTAACTGAAGCCTTGCCCGACAGCGACTGGCTTTCAATCTCATTCAGCAACACAAGGTCGCAATGGGCAAGCCAGCCACTTGCAAGACTTTTGATATCTTCGGACCACCCGCCTGGTGGCCAGCCCGTATCGAGCGCCACACTAAAACCCCTGCGAGCAACGGTGGCAATCACGTCGCCAAATGAAGCAAGGAGTCGGGGATAAAGAAAAATACCGGTAAAGAGTGCAATGTCACCAGGGCGCGCCGTTGCTGGAAGCGCATTCAGGATTCCATCCGCCGTCACGTGTTCCAAATTTCCTGGCGCTGTAATAAATGAACGCTCGCCGCCAGGATGCTCCACCGCAACAGATATTGATGTAGGTGCCTTGACAATATTCCACCGCTGAACCTGATCGCCAAAGGATTCCATCAGCCATCTGCCAAAGACATCGGTCCCTACATTGCAGATAATATGGTGGGAAACCGTCAATGCTTGCAAGGCCAGGGCTGTATTGCCGGCTGGACCGCCCGGCCTGATTTCAGAATGCGGCACGAACGTTTCCGTGCCGGGCACGGGCCATGGCGCAACGGGTCCCATGATCATGTCAACCGCCACGGCGCCGATGACATAGATGGCAGCATCCCTACGGTGTGACGTCTCGCGGTTGGCCTTCATGTTTCACCCCTTGACGCTCCCGGCTGAAAGGCCGGCGATGAGTGATTTTTGCAGGAAGAAACCGATCAGTACCGGCGGCAAAGAGGCAAGCACCCCAACAGCCGAGATCAGACCATAGTCAGTTGCCCGGCCCGCCGCGAAGTCGCCGATGGCGACCGGCAGGGTCTTGGCGCGAATGTCGCTGGTATAGAGAAGCGCATAGAAGAATTCGTCCCAGGCCAACAGCAGCGCAAAAAGAACAGCGGTTCCAAGCGCTGCCGCCGCAACCGGCAAGGTAACATAGAACAGGGTTTGAAAGAGCCCGGCGCCGTCAATTTGCGCAGCCTGTTCAATTTCGATGGGCACCCCATCAAAGCCGGATTTCAGAAGCCAGGTCACAAAAGGGAGGAGGATCGTACAGTAAACAATGACCAGTGCCGTTTGGCTGTTGAGCAGTCCGAGCCAGCTGAACACCATATAAAGGGGCAGGATCAGGGCGACCGGCGGCATCATGTAAGTGACGAGAACGCCGTAAAGCAGCGCCATACGGCCCGGATATCTTGAAAAACTGTAGGCGGCCGGAACCCCGGCCACAAGCGCTACCCCCGTCGCCATGAGCGACACGGAGAGGCTGTTGCGCATGGCATAGAGGAATTCCCTGCCGGACGATCCCTCCTGCAGGGTGAATAGCCTGATGTAACGCGAAAAATCCGGCTCCTGGGGAATCCAGTGCAAGGGCAATTCGGTAAGTTCCCTGGAACTTGAGATGCTCATGATGAAAAGCCAGAAAACCGGCGCTAGAATTGATAAGACCAGCGCGGCAACGGCCCCATAGACGAAAATACTTGCAAGAGGCGTGCGTTCCATCATGGCGCGTGCTCCGTCTTGCGCAGGGCAATGATGTAAATCGTGATCAACATTGCGCTGAGCAGTGTCACTGCTACCGCATAGGCCGCACCGCTTCCCGCCCGGAGGTAACTGAAGGATTCCTGATAGACGAAGAAGCTCGCAGTCTTGGTCGTATCAGCTGGCCCGCCGCGGGTCATTACATAGATGATGTCAAAAACCTTGAAGGCCTCAATCGTTCGCAAGATCAGGGCGACGCTGAAGGGGCCGAGTATTCCAGGAAGTGTAATGTGCCAAAATCTTTTCCACGGGCTTGCCCCATCGATGGCGGCCGCTTCATAAAGATCTTTAGGTATGGTCTGCAAGGCGCCTAATACGATGAGGGCAATGAGCGGATAGTTTTTCCACACATCGGCAAGGATCACCATGTTCATGGCGGTGCCCGGAACTCCAAGCCAAGACCTGTAGAAGTCGATCAAGCCAAATTGCAGCAGCAAGGCATTGAGGCTGCCGAATTCCGGATTGTAGATCAACCGCCACATCATGGCGTTGACAATGGTTGGCAGGGCCCAGGGCAAGATCATAAGGGTTCGCACCAAGGTGCGTCCAAAAAAATCCTGGTTAAGCAGGAGGGCCACCAGGACACCGAGCACCATTTCAATCGCGACTGACACGATGGTGAAGTAAAATGTATAGCCAAGGGCCACGCGGAAGTTTTTATCGTCGATGAGATAGGCGAAATTTTCCAGTCCCGACCAGTTCCAGTCATAACCGCGGCCCGTGAGGCTGGCATCGGTAAACGCCAGCCACAAGGTGTTGAGAAGCGGGAAACCAGTGACCACGGCCATGATCGCCAGCATGGGCAGGAGGAACAGCCATGCTATGCGTTCTCTCGAGCCTGTTGCGGCAAAGTTGTACGACTTTGCCGCAAACAACATGCTCCAGGAAAATGATCTGGCGCGAGTTCCATTCACTTGGGTGATTCCACCCAAGTGGAATGCGCGCTAGACGCCACGATCATCGTATCCCGCCTCTCTGACTGCGTTTAACGCAGCTTGGATGCTGACTTTACCGCATCCTGCAAGGCATCTTCAGCTGTGGCCTGGCCCAGGAGGACCTCCTGAATCTTCTTCTGCAGGATTGCCGAGAGTTCAGGATAGGACGGTGTTGCAGGCCGTGCAAACATCGCACCGATTGAGCTCTTGGCGGCGGCAATCAGTTGTTCCTGTCCAGCGGTTACGGCTGGGTCGTCATAGGACGCCTTCCAGATCGGCAGGCTGAGCTTGGCGTACTTGTTCTGGGTTTCCATGGCCGTCATGTGGGTGATGTACTTCCAGGCATCATCCGCATGCTGACTATTTGCCGTGATGCCGAGGCCCATAGATCCGTTCACGGCGGAAGCGGCAGATTTGCCTTCCACCCCTGGTGAAGGAACAATGCCGACCTTGCCGGCAATCTTGCTCTCCTTCGGATTGTTGGCGAGGTTGTACATGTAGGTCCAGTTCAGCGCGAAAGCTGCTTCCCCACTTGAGAAAACCTTACGCACATCCTCTTCCAGGTATTCGCGCGAGTTGGGATTGCTGAGGCCATCATCGAGAGACTGCTTCATATATTTGACCGCCTCAAGCGAGCCGCCCTTGTCGAAGGCCGGCTTGCCGTCTTCGAAGAAGGTTCCCTGATTTGCCGCCACTAATGTCGTGTAATCACACATCATGGCTTCGGCCTGGGCCCAGCTCCAGACGATTGGATACTTGGAGATTCCCTTGTCCTTGATGATCTTTGCGTCCGCTGAAAGCTCAGCAAAAGTTTTTGGCGGTTCGGCGATCCCCGCCTGCTTCAGCATGTCTGTATTGTAGAAAAGATACTTGGTGTCCAAAATCCATGGCATGCCCCAGCGCTTGCCATCATAGTCAACCGTGGTCCAGGCGCCGTCATAGATTTTGTCATTATAGTCGGCTGGAATACGTGCAGTGACATCCTGGAGAAATCCCTTCTTGCCAAACTCGGCTGGCCAGATGACATCGAACAGGACAACATCATAACCGGAACTGCCTGCCCCCTGGGCCGCCACGATCTTGTCGTGAAGGGCCTCGTAAGGGACGAATTCGAGATTGACGTGAACACCCGGATTGTCCTTTTCAAAGGCCGTGGTCATGGCCCGGATATCGTCTTCGCTATAGGCCGCCTGCTTCATGTACAAGGCATTCAGCGTCAGATCTTCGGCGGTGGCGGATCCAATCGAAATAACACTTGCCTGGGTCAAGAGGCCCAAGCCCAAAATCAATTTCAGTACTGGTTTCATTGTCGTCTCCCTGGGTAACGGCGGCCCTTGTTTTTGTGGAAAATGGCTGGCTGCCTCTTCATACTAAATCATGCTGATTATATTAAATCAAGTTGATTTGATAAATATTTGTTTCATTGGCCTTTGACTTGTGGCAATAAAATTCCATGAAAACGCGCAAGGCGATTGCCGGAACCAATCTTGAACAGGCGAAATCGCACAACCGCCGCGTTGTCATTGAGGCCGTCCGCTCCCACGGCGACCTTTCGCGGGCCGATATTGCGAGGATAACAGCGCTGAGCTCGCAAACGGCATCTAATATCGTTGAGGAACTGGTCGCTGCCGGGTTCCTACGGGCGGAGCCCATACGAAAGCCCCGGCGCGGCCAGCCGGCAACCCCCTATTCGATCAATCCAACCGGTGCCTATTCCATCGGCTTGCAACTTGATCACCAGTCGCTGATTGGCGCTGTCATAGACCTTGCAGGAAAAGTCTGTTTCCGGGCAGAACAGACTGTCGACCGGCCCACCCCGGAGGTTGCCCTTCCTCTGCTCTTGCGCATGATCCATAGACTCCAGGAAGGCGCCAGGCTGCCTTCAAAAAGTGTGCTCGGAATTGGCTTGGCGATGCCGGGGCCATTTGGCGTCGAGGGCATGACTTCGGTGGGTCCGACAACGCTGCCGGGGTGGCGTGATTTTCCGATCGCCGAAGAACTCCACAAGCAAACCGGGTTTCCCGTGACGGTCGAAATAGATGCGAACGCCGCGGCGATTGGTGAACGGCTCTATGGCGTGGCGCGCAAGCTGAATGACTTTATCTACATCTTTGTTGGAACCGGTCTCGGCGCTGGCCTGTTTCTCAATGGCCATCTCTATCGGGGAAACCGGCGCAACGCCGGCGAGATCGGCCACATGACCGTCGTGCCGAATGGCTTGCCTTGCGGCTGTGGAAATCGCGGCTGCCTCGAATGTTATGTGTCGCTGCGTGCGGCCTACGAGTTCCTCAACCTGCCAGATCTTGACCACGCATCACCTTTGCAGTTGGAAGAATTGGTTGCAAACAACGATGGGCGCATGACGCAATGGATTGCCGATGCGGTCATGCCGCTGCGCCAGGCAATTCATAATCTTGAACTCATGTTTGACCCCGAAGCCATCATCTTCGGTGGTTTCATGCCTCTCCCCGTCATCGAAAAAATCGT
>JAHFPK010000369.1 GCA_023266715.1 Hyphomicrobiales bacterium
GAGGCTAAGCTGTTGATATCGGGTTCCCATGACAACATCTTAACCTCTGTTTGGTGTTGCACTTCGTTTGTGAACTTAGGGAACCCCGACTTTCAGAGATCTCGCATGTTCAGAGCCTAGGTCCCGACGTTTGTCGGGATGACAGAAATAAGGTGATGTGAAGTAATATTTTGTACGGTTGGGTAAAGCGCTACAATCCAACCATGGATGCAAGTGAGGAAATCCCTGGTTTCTGCCGTGATTGCTTTGCCGCAGTTGCACCGCAGGATCTGCGTTGTCCCAAATGCCGCGGTCCCCGGCTTAAACGCCACTCGGAAATTCATGAACTTTCCATTGCCCATATCGACTGCGATGCCTTCTATGCGGCGGTTGAAAAACGTGACAATCCGGACCTCAGGGACAAGCCGGTTATTATCGGCGGCGCCAAGCGGGGCGTGGTTTCCACCGCCTGCTATGTGGCCCGCATCAAGGGCGTGAAGTCCGCCATGCCGATGTTCAAGGCGCTGGCCCTCTGCCCTGACGCCATTGTCATCCGGCCCGATATCCGTAAATATTCAGCAGTGGGCAAAGAAGTTCGCAAACTCATGCTTGAGCTCACCCCCCAGGTCGAGCCCATATCAATCGACGAAGCCTTCCTTGATCTAACAGGCACGACGCGGCTGCATGGGCGCAGCCCTGCCCTTTCCCTTGCCACACTGCTCAAAACCATTGAAACCAGGATCGGCATCAGCGCGTCCGTGGGACTTTCCTACAATAAATATCTCGCCAAAGTCGCCTCGGATCTGGAAAAGCCCCGAGGCTTTTCAATCATCGGAAAAGCAGAGGCAAAAAGCTTCCTGGCTGGTAAATCCGTGAGCCTGATCTGGGGCGTGGGGCGCGCCTTCCAGGCACAACTCCTCAAGGACGGAATTACCCTTATCGGTCACTTGCAGAATATGGAACGCAGTGAACTCATGCGCCGCTATGGCGTGATGGGCGCGAGGCTCTATCATCTGTCGCGCGGTGAAGATGCCCGTAACGTCTCTCCCCATGATGAAACCAAAAGCATCTCCGCGGAAACCACCTTCAACCAGGATATCAGCAGCTTTGCCGAGCTGGAGCGCATTTTATGGCAGCTTTCCGAGAAGGTCTCGCGGCGCGCCAAGCATGACGGCCTTGCGGGCCTGACAGTGGTGTTGAAACTCAAGACCACTGATTTCAAAATCCGCAGCCGCAACACCACGCTGGATGAGCCCACACAACTGGCGCATCGGATATTTTCAGCGGCCCTTCCCCTGCTGAAACGCGAGGCAACGGGTACGGAATTTCGTTTGATTGGGGTTGGCATTTCGCATTTGAGTGTCGCCGTCACAGAAACCACGAGCCTGGATGCAAAGTTTGAGGCCCTCACCAAAGCCGAACGCGCCATAGACAAGCTGCGCGGAAAATTCGGCAGGCATGCGGTGGAACGCGGACTAAGCCTCAAGCGCGATGATGATTAGGCAGCGAAATTGATTTCCGCAAATTTGCGCGACTCGATGAGCGGTCTTGCGCGGCCATGAAAATAGACCGCGAAGGGACGGAACTTCGCTGCCAGATCCTCGTGCAGCAAAGGCCATTCCTCATCATTGCTTTTGACGTTGACCGAAAACAGCACGTTGCCAAAATCGCCATCCCGGAGGGGAAAGGAAATTCCGTACTTGGTGATCCCGTATTTCAACGCGGTCGGCAACAGGTCCTGCTTCGTCGGATCGTCTTCGGCCCAATCAAGGACCTCATTTTCAACAATGGCAGTTTCAAAACTGCGGTCACCCAATGGCGTGTAGTTTGCCATGTAGAAACTCATGTAGGCCGGATCATAGGTAGCAATCCACGTCACCTGGTCGGGAGTTTCATCAATAGAATGCACCAGCCAATAGGACAGATGATTGACCTTCATGCGCGCGCAGGCCTGCTCCAGATAGTGCGTCGCGTCCTCAAAGGAAGCAAAAGCAGTCCTGGGTTCCATTGCGAGATCAAATTCGCCCGTAGTCATTGAAAACAATCTCCTTTCAACAGGATAGGTGCCCGCCCTAAAGAGAGCGTTACACAAGAGGGTAAATTTTGGAGTAACGCAGTTCACATTTGAATCAATTTTTTGCAACCGTTTCCATCGACATCAGGGCCGCGTTCCCACCCGATGCCGTCGTATCGGTTGAACACACCCGTTCCGTGGCAAAACGATGCATATAATGGCTCCCTCCCGCTTTCGGCCCGGTGCCGGAAAGGCCTTCACCACCAAAGGGTTGCGCTCCGACGACGGCACCAATCTGGTTGCGGTTCACATACACGTTTCCTACTCGTACCCTCTTTCGCACTTCGTTAACCGTGCTTTCAATCCGCGTATGCAAACCAAGGGTGAGGCCAAAGCCGGTTGCGTTCAGCGCATCGCAGACCTGCGCAATGCGATTCCCGGCAAAGCGCACCACATGCAGGATGGGGCCGAAGACTTCACGTTTCAGGGAAGTAATCGACTCCAGTTCATAGGCGGCAGGCGAAACAAATGTCCCATGTCCGCACTCCGCCGGCAACGCGAGATCAAGGATGGTTTTAGCCTGTTTTGCCATCCCGGCTTTGTGGGTCACAAGTTTTTCGCGCGCTTCCGCGTCAATCACCGGGCCGATATCGGTGGCATAATCAAGTGGGTTGCCAATGCGAAGCTCCGCCATGGCACCACGCAGCATGGGAATAATTCGCGGCGCCACATCTTCCTGAATGAAAAGTAGCCGTGCTGCC
>JAHFPK010000370.1 GCA_023266715.1 Hyphomicrobiales bacterium
CTCCGTCTGCAGCCATTTCAGGATGATGGACGTATCAAGCCCGCCCGAATAGGCGAGAACAACTTTTTTAACCTGGCCGCGCTTGGACATGGATACTTCTTTCACTAATTTCCCTCATCCGTAACCCCGGCGAAAGCCGGGGTCTATTTCAGAAGAAGATTCCAGCTTTCGCCGGGGTGACAAATTTAAGGTTGGTCTATTGCGCAGGGCCTATCACGGCGCTTTGGGTTGCCGCAAGCCCGCGTTTCATGAGTGGCAAGATGGGCTACGCAAATTTTGGCTCTTCACTCAAAACGTCCAGCACGGGGCAGGCTGGCGCTCCGGGGCCTGTACATTGCGAGACCGTCTCGGCCAGCACATTTTCAAGTTTTTTGAGATCACTGATTTTGGCGCGGATATCTCTCAAATGAACTTCAGCCAGTGTCTTAACTTCTCCGCATGACGTCGCGCCACCATCGGCGAGCCGAAGGAGGGTTCGCACCTCGTCCTGTGAGAACCCCATATCGCGCGACCTTTTTATGAACCGAAGCCGCTTCACGTCCCCAACATCATAGGTCCGGCGGCCATTGGTCCCGCGCGGCGGTATGGGGACAAATCCTATCCGCTCATAATAGCGGATGGTTTCGATTAACACACCGGTTTGTCGGGATAGCTCGCCGATCGCAAATTCAGCCGCTCGCGTGATTGTGATGGTTTTTGCCATGGCTGCCTATTGCTCCTGTAGTTACTACAGGATGTAGGGTATATTCATATATTGCAAAGGAAAAACTTGTATCGATGACTGAAATCCCAACAATTTCCGAGCCGAAAGGCCGAACCGGCCTGTTTGCAACGGGCGGACTCATTGGCGGAATCCTTGCTTCGTCCTGTTGCGCCTTGCCGCTCGCACTTGTTTCCCTTGGCATCAGCGGCGCATGGATTGGTCAATTAACGGCACTGTCGCCCTATCAGCCTTATTTCCTGGCTGTCGCCTTGACCCTTCTGGGAGCGGGATTCTGGCAGGCCTATTGGCGCAAGCCGGAAGTGTGCCTGCCGAATTCCGTGTGCGCCAAACCGCGCTCGGGAGCCATAATCAAGTCTGTTTTATGGATAGGCGCATTATTTGTTTTCGCTGCCCTCACCATTGACCTTCTGCCTTTGATTGCATGAGACCTGCTATGCGAACGATCATTCTTCTTTTCGCTTTCCTTGCAACCGTCACCGAAACATTTGCCGCCGAAAGAACCGCCCTCTTCTCCATAGAAAAAATGACCTGCGCACTCTGTCCCATCACAGTGCACCAGGCGATGGCAGCCGTGTCCGGCGTAAAAACCGCAACTGTCGATTTCGAGAAAAAGCAGGCAACCGTTGTCTTTGAAGATAGTGCGACGACACCCACAACAATTGCCGAGGCGTCAACAAACTCCGGTTATCCCGCCACCCTTATTCAGTTAACGCCATGAACCTTGAATCGACGATCACTTGCCCCCATTGCGCCCACCAAACAAAAGAAACAATGCCCACCGATGCTTGTCTCTTTTTCTTCACCTGCCCGTCATGCCAGCATGAAATGAAACCGAAGAAAGGTGATTGCTGCGTGTTCTGTTCCTATGGAAGTTCGCCATGCCCATCAATCCAGGAAGCAAGGGCTTCCGGGCTGTCCCAATCGCCCCATTGTTGCTGAATAGCCCAGCATTGTTTATGTTACGGGTCCCGGCATTCATCGATATGACAGATTCGGGTTGATTTCAGATGCAGGGCCAATCGCGGCCAAATACTCCAAAGCAACGAACTTCTCCAAAAGTGCAATTGTAAAAAAAGGCTTGACTTAGAGTGTACTCTAACTCGTATGAAATAAGCCGTCGAGACAATCAGGTGAAGCATGAAGATTGGAGAATTGGTGCAGCGGTCGGGACTATCGGCCCATACACTTCGCTATTATGAGCGCATTGGCCTCCTGCCCCGCGCCCACCGCAATTCATCGCGCCAGCGCGACTATGATGCTTCAATTCTGACATGGATTGAGTTTCTCCACCGCCTCAAAACAACCGGCATGCCAATGAAAGACATGCTGCAATACGCGAAACTCCGAGAAAAAGGTGCCCCCACAGAAACCGAAAGGCAAGTGCTCTTGGAAATCCATCGAGACCACTTGACAGCTCATATTTCTGAGCTGCGAAATTGCCTTGCGGCCCTCGACATAAAAATTTCGGGCTATGTCCTTTCAACAAAACAAAAGAAAGCAGACAATGACAAACCTCGCAAAAAATGACCGCTATGTCCGTGGGGCGAAAGCCCTGGCACAAATTGATGGCCATGCCGGAGAAAAAGTCATCACGGCACTGGCGGACATCGCGCCAGATTTTGCCAAATACGTCATCGAATTTTCCTTTGGCGATATTTACTCAAGGCCCGGACTTGATTTGCGCGCCCGCGAAATTGCAACTGTTGCAGCCCTCACGGCCCTCGGCAATGCGGCACCACAATTAAAGGTTCACATCGAAGCATCGCTCAATGTTGGATTAAGTCGCGCCGAAATTGTCGAGGTCATCATGCAGATGGCCGTCTATGCAGGTTTTCCAGCGGCGTTGAATGGCATCTTTGCTGCAAAGGAAGTTTTTGCAGCGCTTGACGCTAACTCACCCGCTCACTCGCCCTGATCTTGTGGCTCTCGGATTTTAGCTGCCCGCAGGCCGCCATGATATCCCGCCCCCTTGGCGTACGCACCGGCGAGGCGTAGCCGGCCCTGTTCAGGATTTCGGCGAAGACTTCGAT
>JAHFPK010000371.1 GCA_023266715.1 Hyphomicrobiales bacterium
CGAGGGAACGCACACGGTATGACCAACGGGGCGGACACCAACTGCCGGACACTACGCACGCAAGCCCGCATGTCGGAAGGCATGCCTGGCAGCGGAGGGCGGGGAATGAACGGCCAGCGCCCGGTATCGGGCCAAGGGATAGTCCGCCCCACCAACCAAAGGGAAGATGATGAAGCGACTTGAGGGCCCGCCATTTGATCAATGGCGCGATCGGTCTGACCGAACACTGAAGATGTACGGCAGTTACGGTGACGAAACGTGCGGCGCCTTCAATGTTCCGTATACACCGAAAGGGACTATGCTTTTTGTTCTGGCGTCGATCGGCGCCGGATGGGAGCATGTCAGCGTCAGCACACCAACAAGGTGCCCGACATGGGAAGAAATGAGCTGGGTCAAGAGAGCCTTTTTCAAGAGGAACGAATGGGCGCTGGAATACCACCCGCCGGAGGACGAGAACATCAACCGGCACCCGTTCTGTTTGCACCTCTGGCGTTGCCAGTACCAGGACCCACCCAAGCCCGAGGGCTGGATGGTTGGCTGATCAATGAGTGCGCTACCTGCAAAAGCTACACCGAGAGCCATGGCCGAGACGCGATGCCCGGATTTGGCAACTGCGCGCATGAAGAGGATTGGCAATGCGTGGGCCGCGGCGCTTATCCGCCGCGGTGTAAGTTTGAGCCAAGCCGGTACGAGCCGATTGAGATATTGGAGTTGAAATGACGCCAGTGGACATGACGATCCTGAACCACAACCCAGCCGATGGAATCATCGGAGATTGCTTTCGGTGCTGTATCGCCTCCCTGCTGGAACTGTCTGCAGCGCGGGTTCCGCACTTTGCGGATTACGATTGGGAAGACAACAGCGGGCGGTGGTTCTCCGACCTGAACAAGTGGGTCGCGCCGCGCGGGCTGAGTTATATTGAATTCCCCGTTGCCGACGACGGCCTGGACAGCGCCGCAAAGTGGTTATCCGGGGCAACATCGTTCGGGTTCAACGCCTACCACATCCTTGGCGGCAAGAGCCCGCGCGGTTTCGATCATGCCGTTGTCGCAAGGAACGGCATTATCGTCCACGACCCGCACCCGAGCCGAGCTGGGCTGATAGGGCCGCAAAGTGATGGGGCGTATATGATCGGGTTTTTCGTTTCCAGGTGCGGAGCCTGATGGTCTACGTCGACGACACGCAAGAGCGCTACCGCGGCAAGGTGTTGTGCTACATGGTCGCCGACACAGAGGCGGAAATGCACGCCATGGCGCAATTGATCGGTGTCCGTAGGCGCTGGTGCCGGACCGACCTGTATGGCCCGCTATACAGGATTTGCAGGGCCATGAAGGCGCGCGCAATCCGCAACGGCGCCAAGGAAGTGACCCAGCGGGAGTTTGTCCAGATTGTGAGGAGGAGCAAGCGTGAGCAAGTTTGATTATTGGATTTGGGGTGTAGCCGAAAAGATGCAATGGGTTGGCGCTCGACCACGTTTCTTCTGGAACTGGCTTATGCGCCGCCAAGACAGGAAGGCTGGATACCTGTAATGGAAAAGTGCGATTGCCTTAATGAGTGTGGTGACGACCCTTGGCTGAAGGCCGGCAAAGTCAAGCCATGTGAGAGTCGGTTGAAACAACTTTCCGCAGCCAAGCAAAGGCAAGACGACATAGCGCTCCTTGTTGAATTGCGTGACCGAATGAACACTAGGCGGAAAGGGCGGCACGCGCTTGCTCTCGGCCGCCTCTTGGATGAGTTACGATAATGGCTGGCATGCTCAGATTCAAAGGTGAGGAGGACTTCAAGGAGTTCATGAAGCGCACCGCCGCGCGCGAGCACCACGGCGATCATAAATTGGGCCCGGCACCCAAACCGCCGGCGCCGGCCGTGAACACGAAACCCGCCAGCGTGAACGAGGATATGATGGCCGGGCAGATCAGCGCGGTCGGCAATCTACCGGAGCCCATCCGGCAATACCCGCATATCCGAGGGCGGAAGCACACCCTGGACTTCGCCTGGCCCGACTGGACCGTGAACGGCATGCAGATTGGGGTCGAGGTCCAAGGGATGTGCCATACCGTGCGAGAGCGCTTCAACGCGGACATCGAGAAGCGGGCGCTGGGCACCCTACAGGGCTGGCTCATACTCGAGGTCGGCCCGGACCAGATCAAGAGCGGCAAGGCCATGGAGTGGCTGCAGGAACTATTTAAGCGCGCGGAAAGGAAGAATTCATGAAATTCAAGGACGCAGCGATCAACGTGTGGGGCGCAATAAGGTACGTAGGCGGCATCTGGATAATTATCATCGAAATCGCATTGACCGTTACCGTTTTCGGGGCTCCTATTTGGTTTGCTCTGTGGCTGGTATGGAAATGAACCGCCGCAGCTTCATGCAAGGCATCCTCGCTGCCGGTGTATCCCCATGGGTATGCACTACCGCGGGCGTGTTGATGCCGGTACGCACGATACGGAAACCGGGAATAATAGAACTTCCTGCCGGATATAGAAGAATTCTTGGTTACACGCCTATTTGGGTGGGCGTAGATCTGAGCGAGGTTGTGGAAAGAATTGCGCTTCAGCGAGAAATGACTTTGTTTGGCGTGCTCGCGCTTGGGGCGAATAAGGCGTTCGCGCTGAAGTAGTTGTTGTCACGCTCTAAAAAGGAGAAAAATCATGATTGGAAAAGGAACGGTTACAGGAAAAACATTGATCGACACGCTGACCAAAGCCAAGGACAAACTGCACCACATCGCCGACGATCTGCCGGT
>JAHFPK010000372.1 GCA_023266715.1 Hyphomicrobiales bacterium
TGCTCCCGCGATCAACAATCATCACATCAGCGGCAATCGGCGCACCCCGCAAAATTTTCTCAACCTGCAGCTTTGCTTCCCATGCCACCTGGTTTGCCAGATTTTCGCCAAGCAACTCCAGAACCTGCTGCGCCGTGTTGGCGCCCGTCACATCGTAGCGAAGGCTTTCGGGCGCGAAGTTTGCAAGCCATTCGAAGTCAACATGGCTGCGCCCCGAATGCAAATCCATGGCTCCCTGCGCCAGCTTGGTAATTTTTCCAAAGCCTCCCCCGATTGTGACCCTTGCGACGGGATGCTCACGCACATACTTCAACAAACCTCCGGCAAAATCACCCATGTCCATCATGGCCTCAAGCGGGAGCTTGAAATGGGCCCGCACCGCATCTTCCGATGTCGATCCCGTGCAACCCGCGATATGTGAGAGACCCATGGCACGCGCCACGTCAACGCCGCGATGAATGGAGGCAATCCAGGCTGCGCAGGAAAAAGGGTGCACAATTCCGGTGGTGCCAAGAATGGAAAGTCCGCCGACAATTCCAAGCCGCGGATTCCACGTCTTCTGCGCCAGCGCCTCACCGCCGGGAATGGAAATCTCAATCTCCACATCGCGTCCGCCCTGCTCTTCGATGACCTTGCGCATCATCTCGCGTGGGACCGGATTGATCGCGGGTTCGCCAACCGTAATGGGAAGCCCTGCTTTGGTCACCGTGCCAACGCCCTCGCCAGCTTTAAACGAAATGCCCTTGCCCGTTATCCGCACCGTGGCAATCACCGTGCAGCCATGGGTCACATCCGGATCATCGCCGGCGTCTTTAATGATTCCAGCCTGCGCCCAGCCTTCGCCCTTGCCTTCCAGTGCAAGCGCAAAACTCGGGCATTCTCCCTTGGGCAGCACGAGTGCTACGGGATCTGGAAATTTGCCCGTGAGCAATGCCGCAAATGCCGCCTTGGTGGCCGCAGCCGCACATGCTCCCGTGGTCCAGCCCCGCCTTAATTCCCCTTCGGGCTTCTCTATTCGCATGTGATCACTGTATAAGGAACTATGAGCCGCGAACCAACAAAATCAGCACTTGAGAAGCCCTCGGTTAATTCCGCAGCGGAAGGATTTGCCCGCCTCGATGGCGAAGCCTTCCCCATCTTTGAAGCGGGCTGGGTGTGGCTCACTGGCGCTGGTCCCGGGGCTCCCGGCCTCATGTCACTCCTGTGCTATCACGCCATGCAGAATTGCGATGTTGCGGTTTACGATGCCCTGGTGAATCCGGACATCCTCCGTTGGGTAAGGCACGGTGTCGTTCTGGAATATGCCGGCAAGCGCGGCGGCAAGCCCTCTCCCGTCCAGCAGGATATTTCGCTCCGGCTCATCGAACTCGCCCGCTCGGGAAAACGGGTCTTGCGCCTGAAGGGCGGCGATCCCTTCATGTTCGGCAGGGGCGGCGAGGAAAGCCAGGCTCTGGCAAAAGCTAAAATTCCATTTCGCATTGTGCCGGGCATCACGGCTGGTGTGGGTGGCCTGGCCTACGCCGGAATCCCTTCTACCCATCGCGACACCAACCATTCCGTGATATTTCTAACGGGCCATGACGCCAGTGGAAAAATGCCAGCTAATGTGAACTGGCAGGCCGTGGCAAAAGCCTCACCCGTGATTGTAATGTATATGGCAGTCAAACACTTAGGCGAGATTGCTCAGGCTTTGATGGAAGGTGGAAGGAAAGTGGACGACCCCGTAACCATCATTTCCAATGCCTCACTTCCACAGCAACTGGTGACGTCAACCACCCTGAAACAGGCAGGCGCCTTCGTCGCCGAAAACAATCCGCCCACCCCTGCCATCGTGGTGGTGGGCCATGCCGCCGATTGGCGCGAAATGCTGGATTGGTATTCGCCAGCCCTTCGGGAGAATGCCATTGGCTAAGGCCTTCGTCGTGGCGGCCCCTTCCTCGGGCAGCGGCAAGACCATGCTCACCCTTGGCCTGCTCCGTGCTTTCAAAAACCGCGGACTGCGCGTGGCTTCAGCAAAGGTTGGGCCCGATCACATTGATCCCCGCTTCCATGAAGCCGCCAGCGGAAGGCCCTGCTTCAACCTCGACCCCTGGGCCATGAAGCCTGAAATGATCTCCAGCCTCCTCGGTGATCTGGCCCTCGACGCAGATATGATTATCGTCGAAGGCGTCATGGGTCTCTTTGACGGCCCTCAGGGTGCGCGGGGCTCGACTGCCGATCTGGCTCAGGATCTGAGGCTCCCTGTCGTTCTTGTCCTCGATGCGAGCCATCAGGGCCAATCGATTGCCGCTCTTGCCGAAGGCTTTGTTAACCATCGCAAGGGGCTAAATTTCGCTGGGATGATCTTGAATCGCGTTGCCAGCGACCGCCATGCTGCCATCCTCATGTCCGCCCTTGCCGGTAATAATATTCCCGTCCTCGGCAGCGTGCGACGCAGTGACTCACTCAACTGGCCGTCGAGGCACCTTGGACTGGTGCAAGCGCAGGAGAATCAAGACCTTGAATTGTTTATTGAAACCACAAGCTTAGCCGTTGCACGTGAAACAAAACTTGACAAGTTATTAACAGTTGGTTCGGAAGTCCGCCCCGAATCACTTCAGGCTTGTATACTGCAGCCCCCAGGCCAGAAAATTGCGGTGGCCCACGACTTGGCCTTCAGTTTTGCCTATCCCCATATCCTGCAGGGATGGAAAAGGATCGGCGCCGAGATTTCTTTGTTTTCCCCCCTGCAGGATGAAGTACCG
>JAHFPK010000082.1 GCA_023266715.1 Hyphomicrobiales bacterium
TTGGCGTCGCTCAGACAGGGCTTGCGCGTTCAACCCTTGCAATTTTCATCCTGGGTCGCGGTTTTCAATAACCCCATATTGCTGTGCATCATGGCGGTGACACTTCTCAGCATGTCGGGACAGTTCGCCGTCGTGAGTTACCTGGCGCCAATTTTACGCGAAGCGTTTGCCGCTACGCCGCGAAACATTGCGCTGATGTTTGCAATATTCGGGGTTGCTGGCGTTTTGGGAAACTATCTTGCGACAACGGCCATTGGCCGGTTTGGGGTTGACCGCGCCGTTCTTGTCTCCCTGTTTTTCCTGATTGCGGGAGTTGCCATGTTTGGCGTGTTCTTTGGCAACTACATCCTGGCCTGCCTTGCCAGCTTTGTCTGGGGGCTGGGAACATTCTCATCCAATTCATTGCAGCAAAGCAGGCTTGTTGGCATTGCGCCTACGCTTGCCGCCGCCACTGTGGCGCTCAATACTTCTGCCGTTTATCTCGGGCAGTCGGTTGGTGCCGCCACGGGCGCTTTCGTTATCAAGAATGGCATTTCGGCAAACATCGTCTGGATGGCACTTGTTTTTCTGGTGTTGGCAGTCCTCATGTCCGTTGCCGCGACGAGCCTTGCCGGCAGCGCTTACCGGGTTTTGCGATAGGCGGGAACGGCATGGGACAATTCCCGGTCTGCTGATGCCATCTCGGCAATAACTTTTGCGAAGCTTGGGCGCTTCGCCAGTCTTGAATGCCAGGTGGAAAGATTTTCATGGCCGGCAAGGGGCGCTGCCCCCAGACGCAATCCATGGTGGATATTCATGAAAGTGGCAATATCAGCCACGGAGAAGGTGCCGCAGAAATATTCCTGGCCTCCAAGTTTTTCAGCAAGTGCCCCATAGTTGCCCAAAATTACGTCCTCTGCCTTCACCGCAGCGCGCTCCTGTTCTTCACGGCGCTCGGTGTCCGGACCTGGCGGCTCACTGCGAAACATGAGGTCGCGAACGGGCAGCAGGAGAACCTCGTCGGCCTCAAGTTCCAGAAGGCGGCATCTGGCGCGCGCTTTGGGCTCGCGCGGAAGAAGTGGCGGGTTAGGGTATTTGTCGTCCAGATATTCGATAATTATGGTTGAATCGTAAAGCGTAAGGTCGTCATCGACAAGCACGGGAACCTGGCGCTTGGGATTGGCGGCGATAACAGCCGGATGTTTTGGGGCATAGCCCTTGGTCTGGGTGAAAGGCACCAGCACCCGCTCGAAGCTCACACCCTTTTCGACAAGTGCAATTTCGACCTTGCGGGAAAACAGACTGAGGGGAGCGGAGTAGAGCAGCATTCTGGCCTTCTATCTGCACGCCCCGACAAATTCTGTCAGCAGCGTGTCACTTTACGACTTTTGCCAGTTCGGCATCGAGTTCCGGCACGGCCTGGAAAAGATCAGCCACAAGGCCGAAATCCGCCACTTGGAAAATCGGGGCTTCTTCATCCTTGTTGATGGCGACGATGATCTTGGAATCCTTCATGCCGGCGAGATGCTGAATGGCGCCCGAGATGCCGACGGCGATGTAGAGATCGGGGGCAACGACCTTGCCGGTCTGGCCCACCTGGTAATCATTGGGCACGTAGCCCGCATCAACGGCGGCGCGGGATGCACCGACAGCGGCGCCAAGCTTTTTGGCCACCGCTTCCAGCATCTTGAAATTTTCGCCGTTCTGCATGCCGCGGCCGCCGGAGACGATGACCTTGGCGGAGGTAAGCTCGGGGCGATCAGACTTGGTGAGATTTTCACTTTGATAAGTCGACAGGCCCGGATCGGCTGCGGCGTTTATTTTTTCAATGCTTGTGGAACCCGTTTCATCGGTGGCCGCAAAAGATGCGGTGCGAACGGTGATGACTTTCTTGGCTTCGGCTGATTGCACGGTTTGAACGGCGTTGCCCGCATAGATCAAACGCACAAAGGTATCGGCTGATTTCACCTCGGAAATATCGGAGATCTGCATGACATCAAGCAGGGCTGCCACGCGCGGCATGTAGTTCTTGCCATTTGTTGTAGCTGCAGCCACGAGATGTTCATAGTTTCCGGCCAGTGACACGATCATGGCGGCCATGGGCTCTGCGAGAGGGCGCTCAAAGGAAGCGCTTTCGGCATGAAGGACTTTTTTCACACCCGTCAGCTTTGCGGCTTGAGCAGCAGCGGCACCGGCATTGTTGCCAGCAACCAGCACATGCACGTCGCCGCCTATTTGAGCGGCAGCAGTGAGCGCCTTGTGGGTTGCATCCTTGAGGGATTTGTTATCGTGTTCGGCAATGAGAAGCACGGCCATGATCAGATTGCTCCTGCTTCTTTGAGTTTGGAAACGAGTTCACCAACGGACTTGACCTTGACACCAGCGAGGCGCTTTGGCGGCTCCTCGGTTTTCACCACTTTAAGCCGTGGCTTCACGTCGGCACCATAATCGGCTGGCGTCTTTTCATCGAGCGGTTTTTTCTTGGCCTTCATGATGTTGGGGAGCGAGGCATAGCGCGGCTGGTTGAGACGCAAGTCTGTGGTCACGATCAGAGGCATTTTGACTTTAAGGGTTTGCAGGCCGCCATCGATTTCGCGGGTGATGGTTGCTTCGCCGGTACCGGGCTCCAGTTTTGAGCAGGCGGTTGCTTGTGCCCAGCCCAGAAGAGCAGACAACATCTGGCCTGTCTGGTTGCAGTCGTCGTCAATGGCCTGTTTGCCGAGAATTACGATATCGGGCTTTTCGGCTTCAACGACCCCCTTCAGAATTTTGGCAACGCCTAGGGGTTCAACATACTCATCATTTTTCACCAGAATGGCGCGGTCGGCTCCCATTGCAAGCGCTGTGCGCAAGGTTTCCTGGGCCTGCGCCGGACCGATGGTGACGGCTACAACTTCCGTTGCCTTGCCAGCTTCCCTGAGGCGCACGGCCTCTTCAACGCCGATTTCATCGAAGGGGTTCATGGACATTTTCACGTTTGCCAGTTCCACGCCGGAACCATCCGCTTTCACGCGAATTTTCACGTTGAAATCGACAACCCGCTTGACAGCGACCAGAACCTTCATTGGCATCCCCATGAGAATTTGCGGCGGAACCTAGTGAACGACCCTTTGCGAGTCAATTCCGCCACCGACATGGCGCATCTGCTTGCGACGCCGTGCCTCAGCCGACAGGGCGGACCAGGAGTCTTGAACGCAGAACAAGGGTAATGGCAAGGCCCGCGATAAATCCGCCGATATGGGCCCACCAGGCCACCTGAACATCACTGCCCGATTCGGCTGTCAGTACACTGAAAACCTGCAGCAAAAACCAGCCTCCCAAAATCCAAATGGCCGAAATGCGCAATGGAATCCGGAAAAACAACAGAATCCACACACGGGCCTTGGGATAGAGCAGAACATAGGCTCCGATCACACCGGACACGGCTCCCGACGCGCCAATGAGCGGGGCGGGGGAATCCGGGGCCATCATGACATGGACAAGGGCCCCCGCGATGCCGCATAGCAAATAAAACAGCGCGAAGGCGAAATAGCCAAAGGCATCCTCCACATTGTCGGCAAAGACCCAGAGGAACAGCATGTTGGAAATCAAATGCAGCCAACCCGCGTGGAGGAACATGTAGGTGATGAAGGTAAGGGGCTCGGGGATGGGGCTATAGGGGATGTTTTGTGATGCAGCGTGAGTGAGATCAGCGGGGACGACACCGTAACTGGTAGCGACATCTGCCAGAAACAGATCCGACTGGAAGGCACCGGTCATAAGGAAGATAACGACGTTGCCAACGATGATTGCCAACGTCACAAATTGAAAGCGAATGACTTTCAGGGGCGTGTCGTCATGGAGCGGAACAAACATTACCGAGTCTTTCCGGGCACCCAGAGTACATCGCCTGTGGTTTTGGCATTCACCCAGCGGCTGGCAACGAAAAGAAAGTCGGAGAGACGATTTATATAGGAAAGCGCGCCCTCGCTCACATGTTCGCCATCGTGGGACTTGAGTTCGACGATCAAGCGTTCAGCGCGGCGGCAGATTGTGCGTGCCAAATGAAGGTGCGCTGCTGCGACGTGACCGCCCGGAAGCACGAAGGAGCGCAAGGGACTGAGATCCTGATTGAGCTCATCAATCTCCTTCTCAAGCCGTTCAATCTGGTTGGGCAAAATGCGCAAGGGTTCATAGTCCAGCTTTTTGCCGTCATCGGGCACGCAGAGATCGGCACCGAGGTCGAAGAGTTCATTCTGAATGCCGGCCAGCATGGTGTCGAGTTTGGCGAAAGTTTCCGTGCTGGTGTGGAGCCGCACAATTCCCAGAACGGCATTTGTTTCATCCACGGTGCCGTAGGCCTGAATGCGGAGATGAGCCTTGGAAACGCGGTCTCCCGAACCCAAAGCCGTGTCGCCCTTGTCACCGGTACGGGTATAGATGCGATTGAGTACGACCATGGTTTCTGACTACCGTGAAGACGCGTAAATTTCTACTCGTTTCTTAGGATCGGAGCGGGTTTTGCGGCCAGAGCGGCCCACGTTACCATAAGTCCGGCAGCGACGGTGATAATCATGCCAAGGAGTGCGGTGGTGGCTGCCACGGCAAAAGAGAAGCTCCATGGCATGTCCAAAATCCAGATGGCAAGGAACCAGGACCCGAGGGAGCCTACGGCAATTCCAAAGATAGCGGCAGCCAGTCCCAGCACTGCATACTCGATGATAAAAGCGCCCATGAGTTGGGCGCGGGATGCGCCATAGGTTTTCAGCACCACCGCATCATAGATGCGATTTGAAAGTCCCGCCGAAAGGGCGCCGGCAAGGACCAGAACCCCGGTGAACAGGGTCAAGGCGTTGGCCCCGCGAATGGCGCCGAGCATTTTGCCCAGAAGCTCGCTTACGGTGGTGAGAACTTCCTTGATCCGCACTGCGGTTACCGAAGGAAATTCGCGCGCTATGGTGTTCAACAACTTTGCCTCGTCGCCACCTTCCATTTCAACGGTGACGATATGGCTGTGGGGCGCGGACTTCAAAGTATTAGGGGAAAACACCATGACGAAGTTGATGCCCATGGAACGCCAATTCACTTTGCGGAAGTTCGAAACTCTCGCCGTCACATCGCGGCCAAGCACATTCACGGTGACGCTGTCGCCAATTCTCAAACCGATGTCATGGGCGACTTCATCAACAAAGGAAACAAGGGGCGGACCATTGTAATCTTTCCCCCACCATTGCCCTTCAACCAGCATGGAACCTTCTGGCAAGGTTTCAGAATAGGTGAGGCCGCGATCACCGCGGAGCGCCCAGCCTCCATCGCCTGCGGTCTTTACTTTCTCGACGGGCGTGTCGCCGATCCTTGCGATGCGGCCGCGCAGCATGGGCGCGCTGGTAACCTTGCGCACGCCATCGAATTTTTTTGTTGCTGTAACAAAAACAGGAAGCTCATCATTGCGGATATCGAGAAAGTAAAAGGCGGGTGCCTTTTCCGGAATGCCGGCGCGCAGTTCCCGACTGATGGTTTGATCGGTCAGTGCCAGGGTCACAAAAAGCGTGAGGCCAAGACCAAGCGCCAGAATGACTGATACAGCCGATGAACCCGGGCGATAAAGATTGGAGATGGCATAGCGCCAGATTGCATCTTTGGGCTTTGGCGATTTTTCTGCAAGCTTGACGATGGCAAAGGCCAGACCCAGCAAGGTCACGAAACTTCCAAGCAGGCCTCCGAGATAATAGACGGTGGCGCGCTGGTTTTCAAAACTCGTGAAAATCAACGCGGCAACGGCGCTGAGGGCCATTGCAATGGTCGCGAGATAGGGCCAGCTGGGAAAGCCGTGCAAATGCACAATGCGGTGGCGGAACAGGGCGGAAGCTGGAATCCGATGGGTGCGCGCAAGAGGCCAGATTGAAAAGGCAAGCGTCACAAGCAAACCAAGGGCCGCTGTCAAAGCGAGGGGGACTATCTCGATTTGAGTCGTCAGGGGCAGTGGAAGAATGTCTTGCAGGAACGCGTGCGCGAGAACCGGTGTTGCGGCGCCTGCCGTTATACCCATGGCGATCCCGAGAAGCGCCACGAGCATTATTTCAGTGAGATATATTCCGAATACATCTCTTGCTGGCGCACCCAGGCATTTCAATGTGGCGATGGTTCCGATGCGGCGATCAACGAAAGCGGAGACCGCATTGGCAATGCCGGCGCCGCCAACGATGAGCGAAGTCAGACCTACGAGAGTGAGGAAATACGACAGCCGGTCGACAAAATTTTCAACACCCTGGGCGGCCCTGTCCCTCGACTTCAATTGCCAGCCTGCATCTGGAAACTGCTCCTTTGCTTTCACAACGAGATTACGCGCCGCCTTGAGGCTCTGATCATTCTCAAGTTTCACGCGGTAGCGGTAGGTGACGAGGCTGCCGGGTTGGATCAGGCCAGTTGCTTTCAATGCGTCCTCACTCATGAGAAGGCGTGGGCCCAAAATGAAACCGTCCGAAATGCGATCGGGCTCGTTTGAGATCACGCCCCGTATTTCAACATCAAGGGTGCCGACTCTGATCCTGTCTCCCAGCTTGACCCCAAGTCGCCCCAGAAGCAGGGGATCAGCGGCCACACCATAGGTGCCGTTTTGCAGGGTGGTTGCGCTTTGGAGGGCACTCTTATTTTCGAGAATGACTTCGCCGTAAAGCGGGTAGAGCGCATCAGTTGCCTTGATTTCAACCAGGGTTGCGTTTTCAGGGGCAACGGCCATGGCACGCAGTGTTGCCACTTTGCTCAACGCGCCATTGCTCGCAATAAAGGCAAGTTCCTTGTCGGTTGCTTCGCGGTGAATAAGTGCAAATTCCACATCGCCGCCAAGCAGGGGTTGCCCCTGCTCGTTGAGGCCCCGTTCGATGGAGGCTGAAAGGGAACCAATAATGGCAATCGCCGCAGTGCCAAGTGCCAAGCAGGTGAGGAAAATCCAAAAACCCTGCAGGCCCGAGCGCAGGTCACGGGCTGCGAAGCGAAGCCACAGGGAAAATTTCATGGATGATTGCCGGAAATGATTTTACCGTCACGCACTTCTGCAATCCTGTCGCAGCGTTTGGCCAATGCGCGATCATGGGTGATTAGAAGCAGTGAAGCGCCCTCTTGTTGCCTGAGCTCGAACAGCAGTTTGATAATCTGTTCGCCGGTTTCCTGATCGAGATTGCCGGTAGGTTCATCGGCGAGCAAGATGCGTGCGCCCGAAGCAAGGGCGCGCGCGATGGCGACACGCTGTTGCTCGCCACCGGAAAGCTGTCCGGGATAGTGGCTCATCCTGTGGCCAAGTCCAACGCGCTTCAATTTTTCCTCCGCCAGTTGCATGGCATTTCCAACACCGCGGAACTCAAGGGGCACGGCGACATTTTCAAGAGCCGTCATGGTGGGAATGAGGTGAAAGGATTGGAAAATGATGCCAATGGCGTCACGACGAAAAGCAGCAAGCGAATCTTCATTTTTGTTTTTGAGAGACGTACCTGCAACTTCAAGCGTGCCGGAGGTTGCACGCTCAAGGCCCGCGATGAGCATGAGCAGCGAGGTCTTGCCAGATCCGGAGGGACCAACAATGCCAATAGCCTCACCGGACTTAACGCTGAGGTCAACACCCTTGAGAATTTCCACATTGCCGGCGCGGCTGGGAAGGGTGAGGGTTACGTTTTTCAGGAGAACGGCGGATTGGGTCATGGGCCTACAAATGGGAGATAGCCTACGATTTGTCGAGTTTCTTCATCTTGAGACTTGGTTGTTATGTCCCTATCTCTGTTGGAATGGTCAGAATTCTCTTCCTCATTGCAACTCTTCTGCTTTCAATTCAGGTGGCGCTTGCCAAGCCCATAACGCTTTTGGCCTTGGGTGACAGTCTCACTTCTGGTTTGGGGCTTGAAGCCAACGAGACCTTTCCGGCCAAACTGGAGGCGGCCTTAAAGGGCCGCTATCCTGAACTCAAGATTATCAATGGCGGAATTTCCGGTGATACGGCTGCCGATGGATTGGCGCGTCTGGATTGGGTACTCACCGATGACGTCAGCGGTCTCATTGTGGAACTCGGCGCCAATGATGCACTGCGCGGGCTTGATGCCGCACAAACGGAAGCGGCATTGGACGGCATAATGGCGAAAGCCAAGGCCAAAAATCTGCCAGTCCTTCTGCTGGGCATGAAGGCACCACCCAACATGGGTCCGGATTATGTTGCAAGATTTGATGGCCTTTATTCGCGGCTGGCGGAAAAATATAAGGCTTTACTTTATCCGTTTTATCTCGATGGGGTTGCCGCAAATGCCAGCCTTAACCAGGCCGATGGCATTCACCCCAATGGCCAGGGAGTGGATGTAATTGTGACCAAAGTCATGCCCAGAATTGAGGAATTGATAGGGAAAGCCGAGGTAAAATAGCACTTGGCAAAAGCTCGAATCACGTTAGCTTATGTCCCAAGCGTTCCGAGTCACCCTTCATCAAAAAGGATGCCCGCCATGCCAAGACTGTTTACCGGCGTTGAAATTCCCACCGATGTTTCCTTTGATCTTGAAATCATGAAGGGGGGCATCATTGGAGCCCGCTGGATAGACAGGGAATCTTTCCACATTACCTTGCGGTTTATCGGCGATATAGACGGGAGCCTAGCCCGCGAAATTGCCTATGAGCTTGATGGTGTTGAGGCGCGGCCCTTTTCGCTCCGCATGAAGGGGATTGATGTCATGGGCGGCAACAAACCTCACACGCTTTTTGCCGGGATTGAGGAAAGCGCTGAATTGCGGCGGCTGCAGTCTATCCATGAGCGGATTGCGCAAGTGCTTGGACTTCCGGCGGAGGCGCGAAAATTTGTCCCCCATGTAACCTTGGCCCGGTTGAAGGAACCTGATTTGCATGGCCTGCATCGTTTTGTTGCATCCCACAGCCTTTACCGGAGCCGGATTTTTGAGGTCGGCCGTTTTGTGCTATTCTCTTCCAGACCAACGCGGGGCGGTGGGCCCTATGCGGTTGAGGAATCCTATGATCTGCAAGCACTGCAATGACCGATAAGGTTCTGGTGGGAGCGCCACGGGCCAAAATTGTGGGCGAGCTGGAGGGCTGGGTGGAAGCCAAAGGCAGGGATGCAATTGTCAAAACCTTCCAGTTCAAATCCTTCAGTCAGGCCTGGGGCTGGATGAACCGGGTGGCGCTTTTGGCCGAAAAGATGGATCACCACCCGGAATGGGTTAATGTCTATGGCCGGGTTGACGTGACACTTTCCACCCATACGGCGGGTGGCGTTACCGAGAAAGACATCGCCCTGGCGCGTAAAATGGATGCGTTTGCCCGTTAAGTCTTTATAAGGAGCCGTAGCTTGACGCAGGGGTGGGGCCACCCCATATTTGGCCCAAGAAGTTTTTGGAGGGTATTTTCATGGTTGAACCACGCTATCAAGTCCAAACGGGCGCAGGCACTCAGGTCCAAATTGACCAGGGTCTGCGCAGTTACATGTTGAAAGTCTACAATTACATGGGGGCGGGGCTGGCGATTACCGGTGTGGCCGCCTATGGCACATTCCATGCAGCCGTTGATGCTGCAGGCGGATTGACCCCCTTTGGCAATGCCATATTTGTGGGCCCATTGAAGTGGGTTCTTATTTTAGCTCCGCTTGCTTTGGTTATATTGCTGTCGTTTCGCATTAGCCGAATGAGTGTTTCGGCCGCACAAATGACCTTTTGGGCCTACGCCGCCCTTGTCGGGGTGAGCTTTGCCTCACTTGGCCTGATCTATACGGCGGGCAGCATTGCCCAGGTGTTCTTTATCACCGCGGGAACTTTTGGCGCCTTGAGTCTATATGGCTACACCACGAAACGCGATCTTGCCGGGTTCGGCTCATTCCTGTTCATGGGTTTAATTGGGCTAATCATTGCTTCTCTGGTAAATCTCTTTTTCCAAAACTCGATGTTCAATCTT
>JAHFPK010000373.1 GCA_023266715.1 Hyphomicrobiales bacterium
AGCGGGGCCTCGTTCTAGCCGCTAAATTGTGAGACGTCATCCACTCCATGGCCGCAGCACCTTCGAATATACTGGGGATTGAAACCTCCTGCGATGAAACGGCCGCCGCCGTTGTTCGCAGGCTTCCCGATGGCAGCGGGGAAATTGTCAGCAATATAGTGCTTTCACAAATTGACGACCATGCGCCCTATGGCGGCGTGGTGCCGGAAATCGCGGCGCGGGTTCATATTCGCCATCTCGATGGCTTGATCGCGCGGGCCATGAAAGAGGCGGGGATAACGTTCTCCGCGCTTGACGGCGTGGCGGCAACTGCGGGGCCAGGGCTTCTGGGCGGCGTTATCATTGGGCTCACCACGGCCAAGGCTATTGCCATGGCGCACAACAAGCCGTTGCTCGCCATCAATCATCTCGAGGGCCATGCGCTGACGCCACGTTTGCTGGAACCTTGTCCCTTTCCTTATCTGCTGTTGCTGATTTCCGGCGGCCATACGCAGTTTCAACTGGTAGAGGGCGTAGGGTGCTACCGCAGGCTGGGGACCACGATTGATGATGCCCTGGGCGAGGCTTTTGACAAGACAGCAAAGCTTCTGGGGCTTGGTTATCCCGGCGGTCCTTTGGTGGAACAGTATGCCCGCCGAGGTAATCCGCAGCGCTTTGATTTTCCGCGGCCGCTCAAGGGGCGAAAGGATTGCAATTTTTCTTTTTCCGGCTTGAAGACAGCAGTGCGCGAGACGGTGCATGATTTGGGGCATTTGTCTGTACAGGATATTGCGGATGTCTGCGCCAGTTTTGAAGCTGCTGTTGCGGAAACCTTGCAGGACCGTTTGAAGATGGCTTTTGGATTTTTCCGTGAGGCCTATCCGGACGTGAAGAAACCCTCTCTTATAGTGGCGGGTGGCGTTGCGGCAAACGCGACATTGAAAAATATTTTCGCGACTTCAGCCGATGAGTTTAATTTCAAACTTATCGTTCCGCCCGCCAGTCTCTGTACCGACAATGCGGCGATGATTGCCTGGGCGGGAGCCGAGCGATTGGCGCTGGGCCTGGTTGACGATCTTGATTTTATGGCGCGCGCCCGCTGGCCCCTGGATGATGTTTCAGCACCCATTTACGGCTCCGGCAAATCGGGGGCCAAGGTTTGAAGCGGCGCATCGCCATTGCGGGGAAAGGGGCCTGGGGGATGGCCTTAGCCTATGTAGCAAATTCGGCAGGCCATGAGGTTGGCCTGTGGTCCAGAAGGCATTCGGACGTGGCTTCGTTTGAAAGCTATGACGCGATCGTTTTTGCCGTGCCGGCGCAGGCGATGCGCGACGTGCTCACAGTGATCAAGCCACCCAAGGATATCCCCCTCATTATCAGCGCCAAGGGCATTGAGCAGGGCAGTGCCAAATTCATGAATGAGGTTGTTGCGGAAATTGTGCCGGGGGCGCGGGTTTATGTGTTGTCGGGTCCGAGTTTTGCGGCAGATGTATTAAAGGGCATGCCAACCGCAGTTACCCTTGCAGCGCCCACGCTTTCGGATGCGGGCGAGTGGTCGCAAGCTCTCACCTTGCCCATGTTCCGGGTTTATGCTTCCGATGATGTTCTGGGGGTTGAAATCGGGGGCGCTCTCAAAAATGTTTTGGCCATCGCCTGCGGAATTTCTGATGGCAAGGGCCTTGGCGATAGTGCGCGCGCAGCACTTACCACGCGGGGCTTTGCGGAACTGTTGCGCTTTGGCAGAAAACTGGGGGCAAAGCCTGAAACACTTACGGGGCTTGCGGGGTTGGGCGATCTCCTGCTCACCTGTTCCAGCCACCAATCGCGCAATTATTCGTTTGGCCTCGCCATTGGACAGGGGCGTTCTGTTGCCGAAGCACTCGCCAGTTCGCGAGGCGTGGTTGAGGGTGCGCATACGGCCAGGGTTGCCCAGGCTCTTGCCCTTCGGCACGAGGTGGATATGCCGATTATCGCTGCGGTTTCCGCAATCATTGATCAGGACGCCGAGCCCGCCCAGGAAATTGCCAAGCTATTGGCCAGGCCGGTGCGTGAAGAAATTCGATAGGGAGACGACATGCTTTTTGCGTTGATATGCACCGACAAGCCGAACAGTCTGGAATTGCGCCAGCAAGCGCGGCCTGATCATCTCAAGTTTCTGGAAAGCCTTGGCGGAAGCGTGAAAGCTGCCGGTCCCTTCACCGATGATGAGGGTAAACCAACGGGCAGCCTGGTGATGATTGAAGCGGAAAATCGCGCGGCAATTTCGGCGATCGCGGCGCGTGACCCCTATGCGGTTGCGGGGTTATTCGCGTCGGTTGAAATCAAGCCGTGGAAATGGCTGATCAAGAATCCGGAGGTGCAATAATGGCCTATTGGCTTTTCAAATCGGAACCCGGCGTGTGGTCCTGGGACATGCAGAAGGCCAAGGGAAAAGTTGGCGAGGAGTGGACGGGGGTGCGCAATTATCAGGCGCGCAACAATATGCGGCTGATGAAGCTTGGCGACAAAGGCTTCTTCTATCACTCGAGTGAAGCCAAAGCCATTGTGGGCATCGTTGAAGTGTGCAAGCTGGCGCACAAGGATTCAACCGCTTCGGAAGATGCCTGGGAATGCGTGGATATTCGTGCTCTGGTTGAAATGCCAAAACCTGTTACACTTGATAGCATCAAGCTGGACAAGCGCCTGAAGGAGATGGTGCTGGTGAAGAACTCGCGCCTTTCGGTGCAGCCCGTAACCGCAGAGGAGTGGAAAATCATCT
>JAHFPK010000374.1 GCA_023266715.1 Hyphomicrobiales bacterium
CAAACCCCTTCAGTCTGTTGCGCATCCGGTCCAGCCCCTGTTCACCCGCATCCTTCGCTGGCCATATCTCCAATGGCGGCAATTCCGCTTTGGCAAGGGTAAAACTGAGACCATTGAGTTTGATTTGAAGGAGAATGACCATGCCGCTTAAAAAAGGTTCCAGCAAGAAAGTTGTGAGTCAGAACATTGAGACGGAAATGGCCCATGGCAAACCCCAAGCTCAGGCCGTGGCGATTGCCCTGCACGTAGCAGGCAAGAGCAAGCCGAAAGGCAAGAAGTGAACCGCTTGCCTCCCGCCCCAAATCAGCCTATGGAATCCCCAGTCGGCTGACCCCCTCCCCCATTTGTCAGCCTCTTGGCAAGAGCCCCGTCGCTTGAGAACTTCTGGGCTCTTGTCTTTTTGAAGCGCCAGGTTTATTGATTCCCGCAGGGCAGAGGTCGTTGGTGTGTCGGCCAACCAAAAGCGATAGCGGAACCTAGGATAGTTCGTGTGTAGCTTAGTAGCTCAGTGACATTAAGAGCGCTGCCGCTCTGTCCTCACAAACCCCAAACGCCCCTTCCCCAATTGGCTATCTTGGCTCCAATCAATAAGGAGCCAATCAATGAATCTTCCCCTCCCCGGACTAGGCCAAGGCCTTAAGGCAAATACCCTGCTTCGCCCTGAGCGCTGCGAAAAATGCCGCTGGCACGTAGCGGTAGCAGGCCAACCCCACTTTGAGTGTCGGCGCAATCCGCCCGTTCCAAACCTTCTGCAAACCCCGCGTGGTATGCAAACCATGTGCATATTTCCCCTTGTGATGGCGGACCATTTCTGTGGTGAATTCAAGCCTTCCATTGAGGGCGTTAACTGATGAGTCCGCTGGCCCAGGCCCAACTCGCCATTATGGACGTAGCTCGTAAGCAGTACGCCGATAGATACGCAGATATGCTTGATGAAATGGAACTTGCCAAAGCTCTTTGCAAGGAGTCTGGCCATGATCCTGATGACGTTCTTTTTGGCAATGTCGGCCATCCCTTGATGCCTCATCCGCTGATGACCGGAGCAAAAGGCCATGCAGTCTTAAATCAGGATTCCATTCGTCCGGCGTGGGTTTTCTATCTGGTTGATGCCGCTGTTGCAGTTAACGTCTTCAGGCGTAACCGTGAAGCATTCATCAAATTGGCCAATAAACAAGATCAGATTGAGAAGGTAGCATAATGGCCCTTGCCGAGATCGCCCGCCCAGTTCCACCGCAGGGACCGCCGCCCGATGACACACTTGAACGCGACATGCTCATGCAGCGCCAGGAGAATGATCCGGAGACGCAGGGCGAACCAGGCGTTCAGAAAGAACCGGAAGACCCCGTAGCCCGCCTGATGCGCTGGGGTGACCCCAAGGTCAACCTCAACATCGCCAATGAACTCACCGACGAGCAGCTCTCCACCATCGGCCAGAAAGTAATCGAGGAAGTCCAGATCGACGAGACCAGCCGCAAGGAGTGGCTGGAGACTGGCCGCAAGGCGATGGACCTCTGTTTGCAGAAGGTGGTGCCTAAGACGAGTCCATGGCCGGGGGCATGCTATAGCCTCGATACCGACATTCTGACGCAATCCGGATGGAAGCCAATCGGTGAAGCCAAGGTCGGTGACATGGTCCTGAGCCGGGCCCCAGATGGCACCGCGGGCTATTTCCCAGTCACCCAGACATTCCGACACGCTGCCACGCATGTGGTCCATTTCGAGGGTAAGAGCATCGACCTCAAGGTGACGCCGAACCATAAGATGGTGGTTGTGAATTCAAGTGGGAAGACGCGATTTATTGAGGCCAGTGAATTCGTCGGCAAGCGGCTGAACCATCGATACATCCCGCTGACCTCCACAATATCAGGTGAAAAGCCCGAGAAAATACACGGGATTGATGCCAAGGCCTACATGCGCTTTCTTGGCTGGTTCATTTCAGAGGGCAGTTCACGGAAGAGCAATCGGCCCTGCCTCCTCAAGTCCGGAGCCACGGTCTACCATCTTGGTTTCAGCAGCTTTTCAATCTCCCAGAGCAGAGCGGCAAATCCGAAGAAATGTGACATGATCCGCCGCGATATTGAGGCGTGCGGGTTTACTTACAAGGAATATGACCGCGATTTCATCATCCATGCCACCTCAATGGATCAGGAAGTCAAGGATGAATTGCGCGCCTTGGGCCGCGTTTCCGAGAAGCATATTCCTCCCCATTATATGAAACTTGATCCAACGCTCTTGAGCGAATTGCTTGATACATTGATGTTGGGTGATGGCTGTATTCGAAAAACGCCAACTGGGCTGAGGGCACATTACGATACCACCTCGTCGCTTCTGGCCGATCAGGTACAGGAGGTGTGCCAGCGCCTTGGCATGCGTGGCACAGTTTCAATCTCTGGCCTTGAGGGACGTCTGGGCGGAGTAATCAACGGCAGGCAAATCGTTGCCGTCCGCACCTCATATCGTGTGGCGATCAATGAAAAACATCGGATTGATTGTGCTGATCTAAAGGCCACCCTTATTCAGTTCGGCGGAGATGTGGCTTGCGTCGAGGTTGCGCCACATCACACCGTATATGTCAGGCGCAACGGACGGGCCTTATGGTGCGGCAATTCAAACGTCATATTCCCCTTAATGACAACCGCAGCAGATCAGTTTGCCAGCAGGGCCTATCCAGCAATTATTATGAACCGCAACGTGGTGAAGGGCGTCATTTCTGGCGATGACGACGGCATTC
>JAHFPK010000375.1 GCA_023266715.1 Hyphomicrobiales bacterium
CTTATTTGTCCCATAATTAGACGAAGCGCACACTAGTCCAAGTCAGGAACTGCTGCAATGGGTTTGGAAAAGACGGATTTCAGCCCGGCCTAAATAGGCTTCCAGGCGCGCAGGTGGGTTGGGCAATGTTCGCCCGATTCCAGCACCGGCAGCATGTTCGACCAGATTTCGATGTTGTGATCAACAAAGTCGCGGCCGAGCTTCGAGGCAGCCTCGGCATAGAGCGAGCCTTTCATCAAGGCCAGTTCCTCGCGCGCCCTGTCGCGGTACCAGGCATTGCGGCTGCGCGTTTCAACCTTTTCAAATCCGGCAGACCCCATTGCGTCGGCGTAGCGCAGGGGCGACGCCATGCCGAAATCCAGGCCTTCCGATTCAATATAAGCTTTCATTTCGGAGCTGGGTTCGTGGTCATGCCCAATGAGCCAGTCCGAGGCTACGAACCAGCCACCAGGTTTCAGCACCCGGAAAACATCGCGCATCAAGGTATGCTTGTCCGGAATATGCACAATTGAATCCTTGCTGAAAACGATATCGAAAGCCTGCGGCGGAAACGGCAAAGGCCCAGGCACCACTTTCAGGAGGCCAATCTGCGCCGAGTATCCTGTTTTTTTAGCCAGTTCACGCGCATGGGCCAGGACCGTGTCTTCAACGTCAATGCCCGTCACGTATCCCGCACCATGGGTGCCAACCAGCAACACATCAATGCCGCCGGCGCCACAGCCGATATCAAGCAGGTTCTTGCCCCTGAGATCCATGCCCTCAAGCAGCCGCGCCACTTCCGCCGGTCCGCCCGGTGAAAGCCAGCCATCACCCCAGACCCGCTCCAGCATGCCGATCATCTGGTCGTGATAAAGCTCAGCCGCTTCGTTTACATTCATCGCAAGGAATTTACATCAATTGTGCAGTTGGTTCGCGTTGCCCAGTTGCAATTGCATTTGCCTCGCCGAAAGTGAACGCGCCGCCAAACAGGGCGCGGCTGGTGATCACCCCTGCGATATTGGGCAGGTAGGAGAGAGTTGAAATATCATCAAGGGTTTTAACTACGCCACTGGCAATCACCGGTATCCTTACCTTTGCTGCAAGCTCCGTCGTATGCGCGATCGAGCTTTCGGGGTGGTCTTCGTCGCGGTCGATGTCGGTAAAAATAATCGCTGCAAGGCCGATGTTTTCAAACTGGTGGGCAAATTCAATCGGCGTGAAGGTTGTTTCCTCAGTCCAGCCCTCAATGGCTACGTGCCCGCCACGTGCATCAATGCTGACCACAACGGAATCCGGATAGGCAGTAGCTGCGGCCTTGACAAGATGCGGATACTTCACCGCCGCCGTTGCGATGACCACCCGGCCAGCGCCCGCTTCCATCCAACTATGCACTTTTTCCATTGATCGGATGGCACCGCCCACCTGCACCGGGCAGCTCACTTTACGAATAATCTCCTTGATGATGGCGTTGTTCTCGCCTTCGTTGAAGACCGCATCGAGGTCAACCACATGCAGCCATTCCGCCCCTTGCGCCGCGAGATCCCGGGCAGCCTGGAGGGGATCAAGGTCATAAATGAGCGGGCTGTCGATTCTGTTCCGAAGCAAATTGACCAAGCGGCCCTTACGCAATTCAAGGTCAGGATAGATGATCATTTTCGACCCCACAAATGTCTCACAGGGACCCTCAGTTTGCGCCAAAAATGCCACCATGAACAGGGGCCTGGCCGCCTCGGGGTGTTTACTGGAGCCTTCTGGTTGCAAGCGCCCCAATGAAAGCGAAAGCCGACAAAACCGCTCCCCCGAAGAGAACCCAGATCACTTGGTCATAGCCACCCATCACCGACCACAGCAAAGCCAGGGCGAAAGGTGTTGCAGCCTGAATGGCGTAATTGATTCCTGCAAAGGTTCCTTGCAAGGCACCGTAACCTTCACGGCCCAAGAATTCCGGGGCGGCCGTGGCCTGCACGATGGTTTTGATGCCCATGCCCGCGCCGTAAAAAATGGCAAAGCAATAGAGCAGCAGCGAGCCCGGAGTGGCCAGCATCAGCAGCACCAGACCGATCACCGGCAGTGACGTCCCCATGAGTCCTGCGAACTTCACGTCAATGCGTTTCTCAAGCGCAAAAACCACGATGCGCCCGATGACCTGAAACGGCCCCACCAGCGTGTAGGCCGCAATGATCATGGGGAGCGCAAATCCTCGCTCAGTGAGGAGCGGGATGATGTGGAAGGTCAGCCCCGTGAACATGAAGGCGTGCGCACCATAGCTCAGCGCCAACAGCCAGAACACCGGCGTGACAATTGCCTTACGCACCCGGCCCGCAGGAACGGCAGCCTTGGTGACCACCGCCGTTTCCTTGGAGCTTCCAAGCACAAACCAATGAACCAGAATTCCAAAGGGAATTTGGATGGCAGCCAGATCCACGAGGGCCTGACGCCAATCCGAGACATCGACAAGAAATTGCGTGAGCGGGATGAAGGCCGTGCTGGCAAGCCCGCCAAGAAGCGTGATGGTGATGATGCCGCGCCGGTAATCATCCTTCAACTCCCGCGCCATCACCGCGAAAACAGGCTCATAAAGCACGCAGGAGAACACCGCACCCATGGCGATCCACACGACATAGAGCTGCCAGAGTTCAGTGACTTGCGACCAAACCAGCAGCAACAGCGCGGCGGCAACCGATCCCGCCGTCATCAGCACTCGCCCGCCGTAAGCATCAATGGCGCGGCCCGCGAATAAGGAAGCAAAA
>JAHFPK010000083.1 GCA_023266715.1 Hyphomicrobiales bacterium
CGTGATTTGCCTTGCAGTAAATTTCCGACGGAAGACGGAACGCCAGAAAAACCTGGGGTAATCCTGGAACTGGATTATTGGGTCCTGATCCCGCGCTAGATGTGAGCAATCTCGTTTGAAGGGAAATTCCCCTGTTTTCCTTCGCCCCGGCGGGGAGAAGGAGGGGCCCGCCGCGGAAGGCGGTGGGAGGATGAGGGGGAACAGGTGATTCAATTGCGAAACCTGCTCCCCCTCACCTTCCCAACACTTGCGTGTTGGGCCCCTTCCTCTCCCCCAAGGGGCGAGGAAAAGTAGAAACCATCGGTGCACACAAAGATGATCAAGCTCTACATCGCGTTGGAGTCCATGAGATAAAGCAGAAGAGATACGGTAATGGCCGCAAGCCCGGTTCCCAGGGCTATGGAGGCCGATACGGCGGCAACGGATTCCTCATTGCGGTGGGCGAAGAGGAAGGCATTGGCCCCGGTCGGCATGGCGGCCAGGAGAAGGGCAACTTTCGCCCAGAACGGCGGGACGGACACGACATAATACAAGGACAGAAAAACCAGAATGGGCATCAACACCATTTTCATGGCGATGAGAACCGTCATGCCACTCCACTGGCCCCTTAAGGAATAGGTGGCGAGGGACAGGCCAAGGGAAAAGAGGGCCGTGGGGATGCTGGCATCGGACAGCATGGAGAGCATGCGGTCGGCCACGGGGTGAAGGCCAAGACCGGTGAGGCGCCAAATCGCAGCTGCGGCCAAGGCAATGACGATGGCGTTTTTGGCCAGGCTGAAGAATAGTTCGCGGCCCAGCCTTTTGAATGAAACCGTGGTGCTGTGGCGGGTTATCTCGCGCTGGAGGGTTGCTGCAAACCAGAGAAGCGGCGCGTGGATGGAGAGAATGAGGCCCACGGGAACGGCGGCGGCCTCGCCATAGTGGGCCAGGGCTAGGGGTGTTCCCAGCAAGGCGACATTGCCAAAACCAGCGGCCATGCTTGCGGCCGCGCCACCCGAGGCGGAGAGGCTATCGAACTTTTGTGAAATGAGGGTTGTGAGAATCCAGGTGACCGCAAGTCCGCCAAAGAAAGCAATCCACAGGCCGATGGGCGTTGCCTCCTGCGGTTTCATCGAGGCGACGGTGCGAAACAGAAGGGCCGGTATAGCCAGCATAAAGACGAACTGGGTGAGGCCTCTTGTTGTTGCCGCATCAATGAGCTTCAGGCGCGCAAAAACAAAGCCCAGAACAATGAGACCGAAAACGGGAAGGACGGTGGTAAGGATCGACTCCAAATTTTATGTCAAAGCCAAGGCTGGGCCGCTGCCTGCTTTTTTTCAAACGCGTCGATGGATGAAGACTTTTCCAGGCTGAGGCCGATGTCGTCAAGGCCATTGAGCAGGCAATGCTTGCGGAAGGGATCAATATCAAATTTCACCGTGCCGCCATCGGGCCCCCTGATTTCCTGCTTGGGAAGATCAATGGTGAGCGTTGCATTGCTGCCACGGTCAGCATCGTCCAGCAGCTTCTTCAAATTCTCCGGCGAAACGACAATGGGCAGAATGCCGTTCTTGAAACAATTGTTGTAGAAAATATCGGCAAAGCTTGTCGAGATCACACAGCGGATGCCGAAATCAAGCAGCGCCCAGGGGGCGTGCTCACGCGATGAACCGCAGCCGAAGTTGTCGCCCGCCACAAGTATCTGCGCCTTGCGATAGGCTGCCTTGTTCAACACGAACTCGGGCAATTCCTTGCCGTCCTGCGTGTAGCGCATTTCATAGAACAAGGACTTGCCAAGACCAGTACGCTTGATGGTTTTCAGGAACTGCTTGGGAATGATCATGTCTGTGTCAATGTTGACGATATTGAGGGGAGCGGCAACACCATTCAAGGTTTCAAATTTTTCCATGATCCTATTCTTTCAGTTTGCGGTAGGCAGATCAACACCAAGGGTTTCCTCAGCACCGATCATGAGGTTCAGATTTTGCACGGCCGCACCGGAAGCACCCTTGCCGAGATTGTCGTAGATAGAAGTTAGCAACACTTGGCCGCGCCCATCATTGCCAAAAACACATAGCCGCATGCGGTTGGTGTTGTTGAGAGCCTGCGGGTTCACGGCGGGAGAGCGTTCGATTGCCTCAAGGGGCGCCACCTCAATGAAGGTGCTGGCAGCATAGGCTTTGGCCAGGATTTCCTGGATATTGGCGACACTGATTTTCTTCTTCAGCAAACTCAGGAAGAGGGGAACCGTGCCCAACATGCCCTGGGCATAATTGCCAACCACGGGCTGGAAAATGGCGTCATGGGTGAGGCCCGCATAGTGCTTCATCTCGGCCAGGTGCTTGTGGTTCAAGGTCAGGCCATAGGGCATATAGGGACTTGCCTTCGTGCCCGCCTTTTCATAGTCCTCAATCATCTTCTTGCCGCCGCCGGAATAGCCGGAAACAGCATTGTAGGTTATCGGCGCATCAGCGCCTAACACGCCTGCCTCAATCAAGGGCTTTACCACGGCAATGAAACCTTGCGGGTAGCAACCCGGGTTTGAGATACGGGAAGCAGCAGCAATTTTTTTGGTCTGCGCGGGGCTCAGTTCCGGAAAACCGTAGGCCCATGAGGGATCAACCCGGTAGGCGGTTGAGGCATCGATCACCCGGGTTTTGGATTTTGCATCGATCAGGCCAACGGCTTCCCTGGCCGCCTCATCGGGCAGGCAGAGGATGGCAATATCCACGCTGTTCAGGAGCTCGCGGCGCGCGTTCGCATCCTTGCGTTTTTCAGGCGCAATGCTGACAAGCTCAATATCGCTGCGGGATTTAAGCCGGTCACGAATTTGCAGGCCCGTGGTTCCGGCCTCGCCATCGATGAAAATTGTGGTCATGGCGGGCGTTCTTACAGGCCAAGGTGGCGTCACGCAATCTCCCCGTGGCCGGGCAAATTTTTATATGGCAAGGTCGGAAAAACGGAGACTTGAGCATGACTGCTTCGACCAATCTTTTTGCTGCCGACGCGGATACTTCAAAACCCGTCACGAACTTCGGGCCGGATTTCCCCTTTGCCTTTGATGACTGGATCAAGCACCCGGCAGGGCTTGGGTCGGTGCCGGCCCATCGCCATGGTGAAGAGGTGGCCATCATCGGGGCTGGCATGGCGGGCATGACGGCGGCTTTTGAGCTCCTTAAAATGGGGCTGAAGCCGGTGATCTATGAGGCCGCGCGCATCGGCGGCCGCTTGCGTTCCCAGGCCTTTGAGGGGGCGGAAGGGGTTATTGCGGAACTGGGTGGCATGCGTTTTCCGGAATCCTCGACGGCATTTTACCATTACGTCAACATGCTGGGATTGAAATCCAAGCCATTTCCAAATCCCCTGTCGCCGGCCACGCCTTCAACCGTTATCGATCTGGAAGGCAAAACCCTCTACGTGGAAAAGACCGCCGATCTTCCACCCATGTTCAAGGAAATTGGGGCGGCCTGGACCAAGGCGCTTGAGGAAGGGGCCGGCTTTTCCGGATTGAGGCAGGCCATACGCGAGCGCGATGTTCCGGCGCTGAAGGTGATTTGGGACAAGCTCATTCCGATTTGGGATGACCGCAGCTTCTATGATTTTGTGGCGACATCCTATGCCTTTGCTGACAGGCCATTTCAGTACCGCGAGGTTTTCGGGCAGGTGGGCTTTGGCACGGGGGGCTGGGATTCGGATTATCCCAATTCCATGCTGGAAATCCTGCGGGTGGTGGCAACCGATTGCGACGAGAACCAGAATTATATCGTGGGCGGAGTTGAACAGGTGCCACGGGGCTTGTGGAAACTGTCGCCACACAACATGGCGCATTGGCCCAAGGGCACAACTCTTGAATCGCTTCATCGCGGTGCGCCGCGGCCCGGCGCCACCCGCATTGAACGAGCCTATGGCGACAAGATCGCGGTGACGGATCGCTGGGGCGATGCGAAACTCTATGATGCCGTGCTGGTTGCCCTGCAGAGCTGGCTGCTCACGACCTATATGCAGTGTGAAGAGAGCCTGTTCTCGGCGAAAATGTGGATGGCGCTGGACCGCACCCGCTACATGCAGTCCTCCAAAACCTTTGTGATGACCGACCGGCCGTTCTGGAAAGACAAGGATCCGCATACGGGGCGCGATCTCATGAGCATGACGCTGACTGACCGCCTGACGCGCGGCACCTATCTGTTCGACAATGGCGATGACAAGCCGGGAGTCATCTGCCTCACCTATTCATGGATGAGCGATGCCATGAAAATGCTGCCGCTGCCGGTTGAAAAGCGCGTCAAGCTTGCGCTCGATGCGCTGAAGAAAATTTATCCCGATCTTGCGTTGGAAAAGCACATCATCGGGGATCCCATTACGGTGTCATGGGAATCGGACCCCAATTTCATGGGAGCCTTCAAGGGCGCCTTGCCTGGGCACTATCGTTATAACCACCGGATGTATTGCCACTTCATGCAGGAGAAAATGCCGGCGGCCGAGCGCGGCATATTCATGGCGGGAGACGACGTGTCGTGGACTCCAGGCTGGGTTGAAGGTGCGGTGCAAACGGCGCTAAACGCGGTTTGGGGTATCATGCACCACCTGGGCGGCGAAAGCCCTGCAAACAATCCTGGCCCCGGCGATCTTTTCGATGCGCTAAAGCCGCTTGAACTTCCAGATTAAAAAAGAAGATTTACTGGCAGAACAGCGTGCAAGGTGTGGTTTCATCGGTCGTGGCTTGCGCGGTGGTAAAGCCGACCATGCCGCCGGCAGCGAGAGTCAACACCACAAGAGCCATAAAAATGCGACGCAAAAACTTCGCATCGGCCTGAACTGAATTATTCAAAATGTTTCCCCACCAAACGCGACTCACTAAGCCCGTGAATCACCCTACCGCCTTGGTCATCTCATAAGCTTTAAAATTTGGTGAAGCAATGGTTAACGGGGTGGTTCGAATCAAGATTTTCGAATATCAACAAATCGTCCGGCCAAGGCCGCGGCGGCGGCCATTTGCGGGCTGACGAGATGGGTGCGGCCCCTATAACCTTGCCTGCCTTCAAAGTTGCGGTTGGAGGTGGAGGCGCAGCGTTGGCCGGGTTTCAACTGGTCCGGATTCATGCCAAGGCACATGGAACAGCCGGGTTCGCGCCATTCAAAGCCAGCGGCCTTGAAGATTTTGTCCAGGCCTTCGGCTTCCGCTTGCTCCTTCACGAGGCCGGAACCCGGAACAATCATGGCGTAGGCCAGGTTGCCCGCGATTTTCTTGCCGTCAACGATCCTTGCCACATTGCGCAGGTCTTCGATGCGGCCATTGGTGCAGGAACCAATCCAGATGACGTCGAGTTCGATGTCGGTCATTTTTTGCCCCGGCTTCAGGCCCATGTAATCCAGGGCCCGCCATTTCGACTGGCGCTTGCCTTCATCGGCGATGTCATCGGGGTTCGGAACGGAACCGGCAACCGAAACCACATCCTCCGGCGATGTGCCCCAGGAGACGATGGGCGGGAGCGAGGCGGCATCAAGCTTCACGATGCGGTCGAAATGGGCGCCTTCATCCGTGTGCAGACTATTCCAATAGGCCCGCGCCTTGTCCCAGGCCTCGCCCTTGGGCGCCTTGGGGCGGCCATGGAGATAGTCATTGGCTTTCTGGTCAGGGGCAATCATCCCGGCGCGGGCACCGCCCTCGATGCTCATGTTGCAGATGGTCATGCGGCCTTCCATGGAGAGGTCGCGGATGGCTTCGCCGGCAAATTCGATGACGGAGCCCGTGCCGCCGGCGGTGCCGATTTCACCGATGATGGACAGGATGATGTCTTTTGCCGTTGCACTCCTGGCGAGCTTGCCCGTGACATCGACCAGCATGTTCTTGGCTTTTTTCTGGATCAGCGTCTGGGTGGCCAGCACGTGCTCGACTTCCGAGGTGCCGATGCCGTGGGCCAGGGCCCCGAAGGCGCCATGGGTTGAGGTATGGCTGTCACCGCAGACGATTGTGGTTCCGGGGAGGGTGAAGCCCTGCTCGGGGCCCACGACATGGACAATGCCCTGGCGCTTGTCACGCTCGTGGAAATATTCCACGCCGAAATCCTTGGCATTCTTGGCGAGCGTCTCAACCTGAATACGGCTTTCTTCTTCGGCAATGCCGTGGCTGCGATCGGTGGTTGGCACATTGTGGTCAACCACGGCAAGCGTCCGTTCCGGATGGCGCACCGTGCGCCCCGACAGGCGCAGGCCCTCGAAGGCCTGGGGGGAGGTCACTTCATGGACGAGATGGCGATCGATATAGAGCAGGCAGGTGCCATCCTCGGCCTCGTGAACCAGATGATCGTCCCAGATCTTGTCGTATAAAGTGCGTGGCTTGGCCATGAAAAATCTCAAAATAGTGTTTATGGCCGCTATTTAGCCCTTGCGGGCTCTAAGTCAAATTCCGGCTCTGCATGGGGCCTTGCGGGATTCAGGACTTTGTCGCCTTGAGCGAGAAGGCCAAGGGGAGTTTCGGGAAACCTTCCGGCAGGACCCACATGCGGCGCTTGCCTTCGACAGGCACCATGATGGGGGCGAACTGCCAGACCAGCTCTTCGTGTTCATGAAGATAATCGAGCCGCATGCCGGAACCAATCACCGCATTGATGATGTCACTCAAGGGATGAATCCACGAGTTCGTTGTTGTTGCGGTGACAGGCGTTGTATCACCGGTATAGGTTGATGCTTCTTCCTCAACGACGGGGGCGTTCATAGGCGTGCGCCAGTCGAAGCCGTGCTCGAGGTTTGGAGTTTTTTCATTGAGCGCCATGAGTGACGGGTGGCCCTCCGCCAAATAAAGTGTGCCACCTGGTTTCAGCAGGGACGAAACAATCTTGGCCCAACGCGCAACATCAGGCAGCCAGCCAATGGCGCCCCAGGTGACATAAACCATGTCGAAGTGGCCCTCAATCAATGCGCGGGCATCATAGACATCGCCCTCCACAAAGGCGGCATCAAGTCCGGTCTGCTTTTGCAGGTCACGCGCAGCAGCGATGGCGACGGGTGAAAAATCAAGGCCCACGCAGGTGGCGCCACGCCGCGCGAGGCACAGGGTATCGATGCCGAAATGGCATTGCAGGTGAGCGATGCGAAGGCCTTTGACATCACCAATCTCGCGGTCTTCGATGCCGTGGAGATTGTCGGCGCCATTCAGGAATTCCTTCACGCGGTAGCCACCTGCCTCATCCTTGATATGGATGGCGGCGCGGTCGTTCCAGTTGGCGAGATTGACTTTGAGATAATCGGTCATGGTAGTCCTCAAAACAAAAAGGCCGACATCACTGCCGGCCTTTGAAATGTGCATAGCCGCGAAAACTACTTCTTCTTGCCGCTTGCCTTGGCTTCCGCTTTGGCCTGGGATTTGGTTTCCGCATTGGCGGCGGCGTTGACGGCTGTGGAAGCAGCGACTTCCATGTCCACCTGGTCTTCAAATTCACTAGCACGGCGTTCGACGATGCGGGCCGATTTGCCGGTGCGGTCACGCAGGTAATACAGCTTGGCACGACGCACTTCGCCACGGCGCACTACCTTGATCGAGTCGATCAGCGGGGAGTACACGGGGAATACACGCTCAACGCCTTCGCCGTAGGACATCTTGCGAACGGTAAAATTCTCGTTGATGCCGCCGCCGGAGCGGGCGATGCAAACGCCTTCATAGGCCTGAACGCGGGTGCGCTCGCCTTCAACGACTTTCACGTTGACGATTACCGTGTCGCCTGCGCCAAATACCGGCACAGCGCGCTGGGCGGCAACGATGGCCACCTGCTCTTTTTCGAGCTGCTGAATGATGTTCATGACAAAATATCCTTTAGAGTTGCGGGGGCTATAGCGGTTGCGGCCCAATAAATCAATTCTTATCGGCCAGATATTTCTGCCAGAGGTCCGGCCGGCGTTGCCTGGTTAAGGCTTCGCGCTGCTCGCGCTTCCATATGGCCATCGCCTTGTGGTCGCCGGAGAGAAGAACCTGAGGGATTTCAAGACCTTCCCACGTGCGGGGTTTGGTGTAGTGGGGATGTTCCAAGAGCCCGTCTTCGAAGCTTTCTTCCTCGCCCGACTCCATCTTCCCCATGACACCGGGGAGCAACCTGACAACGGCATCCAAAAGGGCAAGGGCTGCGGGGTCGCCGCCGGAGAGTACGAAATCACCGAGGGAGACTTCAATGAGACTTCGCTTTTCGATGACGCGCTCGTCGATGCCTTCAAAGCGGCCGCAGACGAGAAGGCAGCCCGGACCTGCTGCCAGCTCACGAACAAAATCCTGGGTGAGGGGTCGCCCTCGTGGGCTCATCAGCAGGCGCGGACCCACATGGGGAGCAGCATCTATGGCCGCCGCCAGAATATCCGGCTTCAACACCATGCCAGCACCGCCTCCCGCCGGGTGATCATCCACGGTGCGGTGCTTGTCTGTTGCATGGCCACGGATATCACGGGCATCAAGGGACCACAGGCCATCGTTCAGAGCCTTGCCCGCCAGCGAAATGCCAAGCGAGCCCGGAAACATTTCGGGAAAGAGCGTGAGAATGGTGGCAGCGAAGGTCATGTCAAATGCCCTCCCTTATCCTGAGGCGCCCGCGCACTTTCGCGGGCCTCGAAGGACGGCCGACGCGTGCTGCAAAGAGATGCTTCGAGGCTCGTGGGCGCTGCCCACTCGCACCTCAGCATGAGGGCGGAACTATTGGCCATAATCATTATCCAAATAACCCTCAGGCAAATTCACCACTATCTTGCCATTCGTGAAATCATCCTGTGGCACGAAAGCATTGGTAAATGGAATGAGAACTGTTTCGTTGTTGCCCTCAACGGCCACTTCCAGCAAATCGCCTGCGCCATAATTTGGCATGCCGACAAGCCTTCCCAATCTGCTGCCATTCTCCAATATCACGTCAAGGCCCATGAGATCATGGGCATAGGTTTCATTGGTTTTGAGCTTTGGAAGTTTTTCGCGGGAAACAAAAAGCTCAACGCCTTTCAGTGTCTCTGCTTCATTGCGATCTTTCACGCCCTTGAGGTTCGCAGTAAAATCATCCTTCGCAGCTTTGAGTTTTGTGATCTCAAACTTTTGGCCAGTGGATGATTGCAAGGGTCCGTAACGGCCAATGCTCAACGGTTCAGAGGTGAAACTTTTCAGCTTCACCTCGCCCTTGATTCCGTGGGCACCCACAATCACGCCAACGAGAACCTGATCGCGCGGGATGCCCATAACCTGTCTTAAGCCTGTGGGGCCTCGGCGGCGGGCGCTTCGGCAGGAGCAGCGGCGGCTGCGGCTGCAACCTTGGCAGCGGCATCGCTGGCCAGCTTCTCGCGCTCCAAACGCTTCTTGCCGGGAAGGGCCTTCTGAGGATTGTTGCGGGCTTCGCGCTTGGCAACGCCTGCCTTGTCGAGGAAACGCAGCACGCGATCGGTTGGCTGGGCGCCCTTCTTGAGCCATTCAGCGGCCTTGCCGGCATCGAGCTTGATGCGGGCTTCATCGGTCTTGCCGAGCATCGGGTTGAAGCTACCAATCACATCGATGAACTTGCCGTCGCGGGGCGCGGCATGGTCTGCCACCACGATGTGATAGTAGGGACGCTTCTTGGTGCCTGCGCGTGCAAGCCTGATTTTCATTGCCATGTCTCATTACTCCTTAATGTTCGAGATCATCGTTTCTTACCCGGAAGGCCCGGGAATCCTTTGAAGGGTGGTGCTTTGCCGCCGAGGCCTGGCAAGCCGCCGAGGCCGGGAAGGCCGCCGCCAAGGCCTGGCAGCGATTTCGGCATTTCGGGAAGGGAGCCGCCCTGCATCATGTCCTTCAAATCGGCGGGGATAGCGTTTGGATCCATCGCGGCCAGCTCGGCCTTCATCTTT
>JAHFPK010000376.1 GCA_023266715.1 Hyphomicrobiales bacterium
TGACGGCGCCCTCGTAATCATTGATCGCCATGATCAGGGCTTCACGGCTGTCCACGTCCAGATGGTTGGTAGGCTCGTCGAGAATGAGAACATGCGGGCCATAGAATGTGGCCAGCATGAACAGCAGCCGCGCCTTCTCACCGCCCGAAAGCGTCGAGCATTTTGAATCAGCCAAAGCCGCGCCGAAACCCGCCGCGCCAATCTTGGCGCGCCGCTGTGAAACCGTGGCATCGGGCATCAGCGCCGAAATATATTCGTAGGGCGAAAGGTCTTCCGACAATTCATCCAATTGATGCTGGGCAAAATAGCCCATGGTGATGCGCGGCGGATGGCGCATTTCACCAGCCGATACCGTGAGCTTGCCGCACAGCAGCTTGGCAAAGGTCGATTTGCCGTTGCCGTTGGACCCCAGCAGCGCGATCCGGTCATCCGGATCAAGGCGCAGGGTGATGTTCTTCAATACCGGCGGGCCATCGCCATAGCCGACGGACGCCTTCTCCCACCTCACCAGCGGCGGCGCCAGTGCCTTTTCCGGATTTGGAAACAGGAAGGGAGCCACGCGGTTTTCAACCATGTCGGCAATGGGTTCAAGTTTCGCCAGGGCCTTCAGGCGGCTCTGCGCCTGCCGCGCCTTGGACGCCTTGTAGCGGAAGCGGTCGACGAAGGCCTGCATGTGGCCGCGCTGCTCTTCCTGCTTCTTTTTCATTTTCAGGGTGAGCGCCTGCTTCTCGCGGCGCTGGCGCTCGAAATTGTCGTAGTTGCCCACATAGATGGTGAGCTTGCCCTGATCCAAGTGCAGAATGGAATCGACCGCTTCATTGAGCAAGTCGCGGTCATGGCTCACCAACAGAATGGTGTGCGGATAATCGCGGATGTAGCTCTTGAGCCAGATCGTGCCTTCAAGATCGAGATAGTTGGTGGGCTCGTCGAGAAGCAGAACATCAGGCGCGCCAAACAGGGCCGCCGCCAGGGCAACACGCATGCGCCAGCCGCCGGAGAGCGCCGAGCAGGGGCCATTCTGCGCCTCCTCGCTGAAGCCGAGGCCCGCCAGAATGATGGCCGCCCGGGCCGGGGCTGAATGGGCCTCAATATCCGCCAGCCGGATCTGGATTTCCGCAATGCGGTGCGGATCGGTTGCCGTTTCGGCCTCGGCCAGCAGGGCTTCCCGTTCCTTGTCCCCGGCCATAACCGTATCGAGCAGGCTTTCAGGCTCGCCCGGGGCTTCCTGCGCCACCGTGCCGATACGGGCATTTTTGGGAACACTGGCCGAGCCAGCCTCGGAAATGAGATCGCCGAGAATAAGCTTTAAAAGCGTTGACTTACCGGTGCCGTTCCGCCCCACCAGGCCCACCTTATGGCCATCCGGCAAGGAGGCCGAGGCCCCTTCAAGCAGGAGCCTTCCGCCGATTCTGTAGGTGAGATTGTTGATTTGTAACATGGAGCGGCGTTCTAGCGGGAGAATGCCGGCTGGGGAACCCACATTATCACATTGACAGGACCTATGTTGCGCTGCACAAATTGCCGCGCGGCATGAGGTGCGCCACTCAAAGGGAACGCAAGGGATGAACAAGATGGTTCAGGTAGCTGCCGAAGAGGCTGCCTATATTGACGAGATTACCGTCATGCTCCGCGATCTCCTGCGCCAGGTCATCCGCCTGCGCGAACCTGCGGTTTTGAGCGTCATTGATGAGCCGGAAGAGGCCGCCGGCATTCCGCCCCATCTCATCGAGCACGCCCTGCAGGCCATCGGCATCTGGCTGCAGCTCCTCAACATTGCCGAGGAAAATGCCGCCATCCGCAATCGCCGCGAGTATGAAAAGCAGGGCGGGCCCGATGTGGTGACCGGTTCCCTGTCCCATGCCTTCTCGCAGATCGCGGCTTTCGGCGTGACCCCTGAAAATGTGCAGAAGGCCCTGGACACGATTGACGTTCAGCCCACCATCACGGCCCATCCCACCGAAGCCAAGCGCGTCACGGTTCTGGAAATTCACCGCCGCATTTATTTGAAGCTCTATGAGCTGGAAAGTCCGCGCTGGACGCCGCGTGAGCGCAAGGCGCTGGTTGGTCTCCTGCGCAATGAAATCGATCTGCTCTGGATGACCGGCGAAATCCGCATTGAAAAGCCAACCGTTGAATCGGAAATTTCCTGGGGCCTGCATTTCTTCCGCGAGGCCCTGTTTGACCGAACCGCCTCGCTTTGCGATTTGATGGAATCCGCCCTGCAGCGCCACTATCCGGAATTGCCCAGCCGGGTGCGCCCGCCCCTGAAATTTTCCTCATGGATTGGCGGCGACCGGGACGGCAACCCCTTTGTCACCGTTGCCACCACCCGCAATGCCCTGATGGAAAACCGCAAGGCGGCAGTCGAGCGGCTCGAGAAGCGCCTGACCGATTTGATCCAGCTTATTTCGCTCAGCGACAATGAAGTAAGCTTTCCAGTGGATTTTACCGAGAAACTGGCGCTGCAATTGGAAGCCTGCGGGCAGGGCGAAATCTTAAGGCAGCGTAACCCGCAGGAACCCTTCCGTCAGCTCTTCAGTGCGCTTCGGATTCGCCTGAAGGAGATGCCGGGCGCAAAGCCCTTTCGCAGTATCGCTGAATTCATCGCCGAACTTTCCGCTGCCGAACGTGCCCTCGTTGACATGAAAGCGGTGAGTATTGCCGCAACACTTGTGCGCCCCGTACGCTGGGAAGCGGAAATATTTGGCTTCCGCGCCCTGAG
>JAHFPK010000084.1 GCA_023266715.1 Hyphomicrobiales bacterium
AAGCCACTTGAACCCGGCAGTTACGACGTAATTGCAGAAGAAGTTGATGGCGCAGGTCGAAAATCATTCGATCAAACCAAGTTTGAATTGAACATCAAGGCACCGGTGGCTTCCGCGGCGGCTGTGGCAACACCCGTCGCAACAACGGCCGGAAAAACTGTTGCCGATCAGACAACTGCAGAAATTTATGTCAAAACGCCGCCACCGCCACCGGCTTACGATTGTGCCGGCATACTAACAAAAATCAGCACAATTTTTCCGCTTCGATTCGAATTCAATAGCACGCAGCTGAAACCGCCCCTCGATGTGGCCGTAAATCAATATGCCGCCCTTCTTAAAGACCAGCGCTGTGTTATTATGGAGGCAGAGATCGCAGGGCACGCGGATTTTTTCGGTCCCAGGTTATATAATCAGGCGCTGAGTGAGTGGCGCGCCCAATCGGTCGTCAGCGCCTTGGTTGCAGCAGGAGTTGATGCATCAAGGCTGAGTACAAAAGGCTTCAGTGAGTCCGTGCCGCTGGATTCGGAAAAAACTATCGCGGCACGAAAGAAGAATCGGCGTGTGGAAATCACCCTGGTGAAGTAAGGATAATGACATGAGCGAGCTTTTTAATTTTCATGACACGTGGATTGTTGTCGAACAGAACTGGTGGCTTGTGCTGGCAAGCCTTGCACTGGGCATCTGGGTCGGCTGGGTTACCTGTGTTCGCAAAAATCATACGGCCCAAGGCTAACAAAAGGAAAAATGATGTCACATTATCTTTTGGAACTTGCCCTCTGGATGCTTCTCGCATTTTTCATCGGCTGTATAATCGGCTACTTGTTGCGCCTGATGATTGGCGGAGAAGGGGCTGTAACCCTTGAAGCAGCCGGGGACGTACCGCTAAAAGTTGCCAACGCAGTAGAACCAATCGCACCCAAGACTGCGGAACCTGCCAAAAATGCTGGCAAAATGGAAAGGCCGAAAGGAATTTCAGCTGCCCGTGGTGGCAAGGCTGACAAGCTTCAAAGGATTAGCGGAGTTGGCCCGAAGAATGAAAAAGTTTTACATAATTTAGGTTTTTTTCACTTCGATCAAATTGCCAAATGGACGCCCGAGGAAGTTGAATGGGTCGATGATCATCTGAAGTTCAATGGCCGCATCAAACGCGAACAATGGACCAAACAATGCAAGCTGCTGGCGGCCGGAAAAGAAGAGGAGTTCGCAAAACTTTTCGGAACTGGCGGCATGAAGAACAAGGCGGGTCAAACCCAATCGGGTTCTCGCACGCGAAAGTAATTGATCCAACAGCAAAGGGCAGGGCCGGTATCACCTGCCCTTTTCATTTGCGTCAATCCTGCCAAGCCAGCGCACAATTGCCTGCTTTGATTCCGGTTCATCAAGAAATGGTGCATGGCCGCGATGCGCAACAGTGGTGGCATCAAGATCAGTGTTCTTCTGCTTCATCCCAGCGACAGTGGCAGAGCTCAAGAGATCGGAATGTTCGCCGCGCAAAATTGAAACCGGCAGGCCCGCAGTGCAGGCGAAAATTTCCCACAAGTTGGCAATCTGTCCTGCTGATATCTCTTCGACGGTAGGAAATGTATTGGCTAATGCGAGGTCGTAGTCGAGGCAAGGCAAGCCATTGACTTCCTTGAACAAGCGGCGCGCAAATGCCCGCCACACTTTAGCAGTGAGCGATTCAAACCCGGGATTGTTAAACTTCAAACCCGCGATGGCAGCATCCCAGGAGCCAAACTCGCGTTGGACACCAAGATATGTCCGTATGCGGAGCAATCCCGCCGGTTCAAGTTCTGGCCCGATGTCGTTGAGCAGCAGTCCGGCGAGCCTGTCCCGGTGAAGCGCTGCCATCAACATGCCAACAATTCCGCCACGGGACGTGCCAATGACTGCAACACGTGGGACATTTAGGAAATTCAGCAGGCTCACCGAATCCGCAAGTTCAATGTCTGGCCGGTAGGTAGCGAAATCCTTGGCGTATTGCGACAAACCACGGCCACGAAAATCTGGCGCGATGACACGCCGCCCCTGCGCCAGCCATGGTGCAATTGCTTCGAAGTCTTTGCTGTTTCGCGTAAGGCCGGGAAGGCAAAGTACAGGCGTAACGGTCTTATCTGCTGAGGAATAATCTCGCGCGAACAGCCTGAGGCCATCGTCAGTCGTGAAAAAGATTGGCCGGTATTCAGGAACCTCAGTCACAGCTCGCAATGAGCGCACCAATAGAACCGCCAAAACAGTGATTTGTTTCCCTGTCCTCGTTCGTAGCAACAGCAATTGCCGCAGGTCCGCCCCGTTTCAAATCAGCTGTCATCGGGCGCACGGTTTTGGGGTCAAGGCGCGCGCGGTAGACTTGCGTATTCTGCAAGACCTTTTGCACATATTGCCGGGTTTCCTGGAACGGGATGGATTCCACCCAATCAACCGCATCCACCTTGCTGCTGCGGGGATCGCCATATTCCGCAACCCACTCGCGCACCCGTCGCGGTCCGGCGTTATAGGCAACCAGGGAAAGCACATAGGAACCGTTGTACTCGGCAATCAAATCACCCAAATGAGCCGCCCCAAGCTTCATATTATAGGCCGGATCGCCCATCAATTTTGCCGGCTTATAGGGCAAATGATATTGCCGCGCGATGAGCTTTGCCGTTCCCGGCATTATCTGCATCAAGCCTTGCGCCCCCACTTTGCTCCCCGCCTGAGGATCAAATTCGCTCTCCTGCCGCGACAGGCCATAAACCAGTGATAGTTCAACCGCCTTGCCCATTTGCACCCATTTGGGCAGGGCCTTTGTCGGGTAAGACCAATCATCAATATCAATGTTGCGCTGGCCTGCAGCTTTGGCGAGCCGAAGCGCCATCGTCGTGCCGCCATGCTGCTTAACATGGGCGGCAACCGCGTTCATCTCATCGACATTGTTGAATCTGCTGGCCAGTGACCAAACGAACATGTTGAGCGATGACTTGCCATTGGCCTTTACCATCAAGTCAAACGCTCTAACCACTTCGTCATGTTCAACATTAGCCCTGCCAGCGTCCGACGGTTGCCCACCACTGATATCCTTGGGGACTTTGCCAAGTCCAATTTGTTCGCGGGCCAATTGGCCATAATAGAGAGTTGAATGCTGCGAGGCGGTCTCAAAGGCCGCGCGTGCTTTCTCCTTGTCTCCAAGAGATCCATAGGATCGGCCGATCCAATATTGGGCGCGCGACTTTTCAGTTCGCGTGGGCGCTATCTCTTCCAGCTTGCTGAAATGACGCAGTGCAATTTCAGGATCTTTCAGCGAACGCAGGGCAATCCAGCCCGCCAGGAATTCACCCTCAACGGCGCTTGGGCCCGTGGCGAAACCATGGGCTTTGGCAATTTGATAGGCCGTTTTTTCGGATTCCTTGTGATGAATGCCTACAGAATGGCGCGCGATAATGCGGCGTTCCACCCACCAGGCCTCGGCATCACCCATAGCAGATGCATCGCTTGGAATGGTTGCGAGAACAGCGCGCGCCTTTGAATAGCGCTCTGATTTTCGGTTGAAGTGAACCAGCGCATATTTCATCCCCAATTGCTCGCGCATTGCAGCAGGCAATCGGGCATATTGCTTGTCAGCGCCGGCAACTCCGCGCAACAATCCCTGCGCAACCTTGGCAGCGTTTTGATAGTCCGCACCCAGGCGCTTGGAATTGCGAATGGCTGCATTTGATTCCTGCGCGTAGACCATGCGCCACATCCGGCGCTTGTGATCATCGGTGCCAAGCAATGAGCCAAATTCTGCAATGATCGATTTTTCAAATACCGCATCAAGGCTGGCATCATTCCAAACATTTTTGACAAGGTCGCGAGCGGCTTGGGTATTGCCGGTGGCAAGGTTGGCGCGTGCCAATGCCAATCTGCCTTCAATCGAAACCGGTTGACGCTTGGCAAAATGGGAAAGAATGCGGTCAGTCGATTCGTGATCAACATAAAGCGACTGCTCGGCGCGTTTCATCAACGTGTCGGCAAGCGGCCATTTGGGGGCGGCAGCCAGAAATTTCATGATGCGGCCATATCCTGCATCCTGCCAATGATCCTTGAGATACAGAAGTTCGACCAGCTTGATTGCGGCTTCATCGCCCGAACGCTGGGCCATCGGCCCTGCATCCGAGAACTCGCCTTTAAGAGCCAATTCAGTGGCATGTACTGCAAGGCTTTTGGCCTGTGGCGCTGCGATGGCAGGGGCCGGAGTGAGAAGCGTGGACAAGGGCACAAGCGCTGAACTCATGAGTAAGGTGCCGACAACCAGTCTGCCAAAAGCTCGAATCAGCATGAATTTCCCTGCCCAGTGATCCCGCGTTAACCCGCTCTATAGCCCAATTATGCCTGCCGTACGACTCAAAAGGGCGAAAAGCGCAATCGCTTGCCGGTGTTAATATGAACGTCTATGGTGCCGCACAATTCGGGTGTGGCAACATATTCGTATGCCGCCGATAGTTTCCAAGTTGTTACCAAAGAGGTTTGTCGTGCAGTTTAGAGGATCATTTCCCGCTTTGATTACCCCCATGAAGGATGGAAAGGTGGATGAAGCCGCTTTTCGGAAATTTGTGGCCTGGCAGATCAAAGAGGGTACAAATGGCCTGGTTCCGGTGGGAACGACCGGCGAATCGCCAACCCTTTCGCCCGCCGAACACAAGCGCGTCGTTGAAATCTGCGTGGAAGAAGCCGCAGGCAAGGTGTCGGTGATTGCCGGGACGGGATCAAACAATACGGCAGAAGCCATTGAATATACTGTCCATGCCGAAAAGGCTGGGGCTGATGCAGCCCTTGTGGTGGTACCCTATTACAACAAGCCCACCCAGGATGGCCTGTACGCCCATTTCCGCGCCGTGGCCGAAAGCGTGAAGATTCCAATTTTTGTCTACAATGTGCCGGGCCGCACGGTGGCCAACATTTCGGTTGAAACCCTGGCAAGGCTGGCGAAGGATGTGCCCAATATCATTGGCACCAAGGATGCATCCGCCGATTTGACGCGGCCTTCGCGCCAGCGCTTGGAATCAGGCGAGAAGTTCATTCAGCTTTCGGGTGAAGACGGAACGGCTTTGGGCTTTAACGCTCACGGTGGCGTTGGCTGTATTTCTGTGACTGCAAATGTGGCGCCGCGCCTTTGTTCTCAGTTCCAGGACGCGACCCTGAAGGGTGATTATGCCGCGGCATTGAAGCTGCAGGATCGTCTGATGCCTTTGCACCATGCCATGTTTGTTGAATCAAGCCCGGGGCCGGTGAAATATGCGGTAAGCCTGCTGGGTCATTGCCTGCCTGATACGAGGTTGCCCTTAATTCCCGTGGTCGATTCAACCAAGAAGGCTGTGCGCGCAGCGATGGTTCATGCGGGGCTGCTGAACTGAGATGTCTTCAAAAAGCGGTGGCGCAAAGGCGGCACGCAAGCAGACAGGTATCAAGGTGGTGGCCGATAACCGCCGAGCCCGTTACGAATATGAAATCCTTCAGACTTTTGAAGCCGGTCTTGCCTTGCAGGGGTCCGAAGTAAAGTCCTTGCGTGAAGGCCGCACCAACCTGGCTGAAGCCTATGCCGCAGTGAAAAAGGGTGAGCTCTTTCTGTTGAATTCCAACATCCCGGAGTACCGGGAAGCCAATCGCTTCAATCACGATCCGAAACGGCCAAGGAAGCTCTTGCTTCACGCCAAGGAAATTCAAAAACTTTCAATTGGTATTACCCGCGAAGGTCTGACCATCATCCCGTTGAAAATATTCTTCAATCCCCGTGGTCGCGCCAAGGTGGACATCGCCTTGGCCAAGGGCAAGAAACTCCACGACAAGCGTGAGGCAATCAAGGATCGCGATTGGGGCCGCGAAAAATCCAGGCTGATGCGCGACAAGGGCTAGCAAACGATTCATGTCGTCACTGATTCCGTACCATGATTCTTATCGCCATAGGCAGTAATATCTCGGGGCCGTGGGGATCGCCCCAGCAAAGCGTGCAGCATGCTTTGCTGGCTCTGAACCGCGATGGTCTAAAACTTCTTGGGGCCTCACGACTGTTGCTGACTGCTCCCTTTGGAAAACCCAATCAGCCGTCTTTTGTAAATGCCGTCGCGCGCATCGAAACCCATCTCCCGCCCTTGGCCTTGCTGCAAAAACTTCATGCCATCGAGAAGTCCGCCGGCCGAAGACGGGGTTTGCGCTGGGGTCCACGCACCCTTGACCTTGATATCCTCGATTATCATGGACTTGTGAGGCCTTCGCACAACAAGCTGATCTTGCCCCATCCCGGCATTCCTGAACGTATTTTTGTCCTTAAGCCCATTGCCGAGATGGCCACGAAATGGCGTCACCCCCTCACCCATCTGACGGCGCAAGCGATGCTTCGCAGGCTTAGGGGATTTGCCCAGGGCCAGGAGATTTAAGCAGGTCTTAACGCTCTCGCGTCACAATTTCGCCGCGGCAAGTGTTATGCCGGCGTGGGTGATTGAGAATGCGTATAGGTGTTGTGGTGGCCATGGCTGCCTGTTGCACGATGTTGGCCGCACCGGTTTTCGCGGGGCAGATAAAGTTCGATCCAGCAGCCTTCAAGATTTATGGCGGCATGACCAGCAGGCAAACTGCTTCCTTGCTCAGCCCGCAAAACCCCCCCGGAACAACCCGCAGGATTGTAGACTTTTTTGAACCCATGATACCTGGTTCCGTTCTCATCCGTACCGACGAGCGACGCCTCTACTTAGTTTTGCAAGACAACAAAGCCATCATGTATCCAGTAGGCGTCGGCCGCGAAGGTTTTACCTGGTCTGGCCAGAACAAAATCACCCGCAAGGCGACATGGCCCGATTGGCACCCCCCGCAAATCATGATCGAACGGGAAGCCAAAAAGGGCCACGTCATTCCGGCCTTCATGGCCGGCGGTCCTGAAAATCCGTTGGGTGCACGTGCCCTTTATATCGGCAATACCGAATACCGGATTCACGGCACAACCCAGCCCTGGAGCATTGGCAGGGCGGTTTCCTCGGGTTGCATTCGCATGATGAATGACGAGGTGATTGATCTCTTCAACCGGGTTGAGATTGGCGCCACCGTTGTCGTCGAATAATGCAGAATTATTATTGAGATAGCAGCCAGGCGTTGGGACCATAAACCGTCCATTAACCTGATCGGGCCATTATCCTCCCGTAAGGTCGTAGGTGGAGTTCGCGTATGCGTATCGGTTCATGTGCCCCAAAAGGGCTCTCAAAGTTCAACATTTTGGCATCAGCCGCCCTGGCGGTCATGCTGGCTGCATGCTCCAACGCCGTAGAGCGCTTTGCCGAAAATCCTTCATCTGAGAATCCATCAGACGTCGATCCGGTTTATACGGCCTCGGTTCCCAAGAAGCGCGCAACCAACGTTGCATCTGACGACGATACGATTACATCCCGCCCCTTGGCGAGTGCTCCGCTTGGCTCGCCGAACTATGCCAGCAATAGCAATAGCTATAAGAAGCCCTCCTATCGGCAACCCATCTATTCCGAGCCCACCTACACCGACACTGCGCAGAACACGATCAACATTCCTAAAGGTGGAACCGTGCGGGTCGAGCCGGGCATGACGCTCTATTCAATTTCGAAAGCCAATGGCCTGACCGTTGCTCAATTGGCCACCGCCAATGGCATCGCTCCTCCTTATACGGTGAGCGTGGGCCGCGTGTTGCGCATTCCGGGCGTAACCCATGCCATGGCGCCCAAACCTGCCTATGTACAGGAAGAGCAACTGGCATCCAACGAGCCTGTCAAGAAACCTTCCGGTGGCATGCATAACGTAAGAGGCGGAGAAACCCTGTTCTCCCTTGGCCGCAAATATGGCGTTTCACCCTATGCCATCGCTGACCTGAATGGTCTGCCCCACAACACGTCATTGAGCGTTGGACAAAGTGTCCGCATCCCCTCGGGCAGCAGAAAGGCAATCGTTGCAAAAATTCCCGTGGTCGAAGAATCTGAACAGATTGCGTCCACTGATGAGCCGGTTGATACCGATGGCGCACCACAGACGCTTGCCCTGAAAAAGCCGGCGCCGGATGAAGAAGTGCCAATCGTCAAATCCGTTCCGCAACAAACTGCTGAACTTGCCGAGGGCCCAGTAGCTGGCGGCATGCGCTGGCCGGTTAAAGGCAAAATTATTTCCGAATATGGTCCCAAGCCCAACGGCATGAAGAACGAAGGCATCAACATCGCGGTTCCTGAAGGTACTGGCGTGCGTGCCGCCGAAAGCGGTGTTGTGGCCTATGCCGGTAATGAGCTCAAAGGCTATGGCAACCTCGTGCTGATCCGCCATGAAGGCGGTTGGGTTACGGCCTATGCTCACGCCAAGGAACTGTTCGTGAAGCGTGGTGATATTGTGAAGCGTGGCGACGTTATCGCAAAAGCTGGTCAGACCGGCTCCGTTTCAAGTCCGCAATTGCACTTTGAAGTTCGCAAAGGCGCAACCGCCATGGACCCCTTGAAGTTCCTGGCGTCGACAACAGCATCGAACTAGAGAAGCTATGATCCTCTGCAGGTGCAGGCCCGGCAGCAATGCCGGGCCTAAACTATTTGGACGTTAGTTTAGTTCCAGTTTTGCCCGCTACGTCTTGAATGTATTGCCAGGCTACACGGCCTGACCGGCTGCCACGGGTTACTGACCATTCAATAGCGCCCGCATGAAGCGGCACTTCTTTCACCGGCAGCTTGTAGTGCTTGGCATAGGCATCAACCATTTCGAGGAATTCATCCTGCGAACAATTGTGAAAACCCAGCCACAGGCCAAATCTGTCCGACAGGGAAACCTTTTCCTGCACCGCCTCGGATGGATTGATCGCAGTCGAAGTTTCATTCTCTATCATGTCACGCGGCAAAAGATGCCGCCGGTTCGACGTCGCATAGAGGATGACGTTTTCCGGCCGTCCTTCAATGCCGCCATCAAGGGCTGCCTTCAGAGATTTATAGGACGCGTCGCGCCCATCAAAGGAAAGATCGTCACAGAAAACAATAAAACAAAGCTTGGGCGAAACCCGCAACACCGACATGAGGGCAGGGAGGCTTTCAATGTCTTCCCTGTGGATTTCAATAAGCTTTAGATTTCCGCCATGCTCTTCATTTACCAGATGATGGGTGGCCTTGACCAGCGAGGACTTGCCCATGCCGCGCGCACCCCACAGCAGCGCATTGTTGGCGGGCAGGCCCTTGGCAAAACGCCTCGTGTTTTCCAGCAGGATATCGCGCGTCTGATCGATGCCCTTGAGGAGTTGCAACTCAACCCGATTGACTTTGGCAACCGGCTCGAGCGTTAGCGGTGACGCATGCCAAACGAAAGCGTTGGAACGCGCAAGATTACCCGATTTTGGCGGAAGCGGGGCTAGGCGGTCCAGCGCGTCGGCAACGCGTGCTAACAGGCTATTTTGAGATTTTGCAACCATGACAAGCTCTTAGCTTGCAAGTCTCGCTCCGTAAAGAGACCCAAATCCGGCGTTGCAATGGCGCAATCCATCGCTATATTCCGCGCAAACCTTTAATAGGCAAAATCATTTAGGAGCAATCCATGTTTGTCACCCCTGCCTTTGCCCAGTCCGCTGGTTCGCCGGCAATAGGAGATTTCATGGGCATGATTTTGCCGCTGGTGATGATCATGGCCGTATTCTGGTTTCTGCTCATCCGCCCGCAGCAGCGTAAGATGAAGGAACATCAGGAAGTGATCAGTAAGATTTCGCGCGGTGATACGGTTGTGACAAATGGCGGACTGATTGGGCGCGTTGCCAAGGTTGTCGATGATAAGGAACTGCTGGTGGAAGTGGGCGAGAACGTGAAGGTT
>JAHFPK010000377.1 GCA_023266715.1 Hyphomicrobiales bacterium
GGCAAAATCGGCGGCCTTCAGGCGGTGGGTAATGACCTTCCGCACATCGAGGCCCGATTGCAGCATGGCAATCATCTTGTACCAGGTTTCAAACATCTCGCGGCCATAGATGCCCTTGATGGTGAGGGATTTGAAAATCACCCGGTTCCAATCCACCGGCACGGGCTGCGAGGGAATGCCCAGCACCGCAATCTTGCCGCCCATGATGATGTGATCGGTCATCTGATCGAAGGCCTTGGGAGCGCCGGACATTTCAAGGCCAATGTCAAAGCCCTCGCGCATGCCGATGCGCTGCATGACCGATTTCAAATCTTCCCTTGATACATTCACCGTGACGGCGTTGGTCACCTGATTGCAGAGCTCCAGGCGGTAATCATTGATATCCGTGATAACCACATGGCGGGCGCCGACATGGCGGCAGACAGCGGCAGCCATGATGCCGATGGGGCCGGCGCCGGTAATCAGCACATCTTCGCCCACGAGATCAAAGGAGAGAGCCGTGTGCACGGCATTGCCGAGAGGATCGAGAATGGCACCAATTTCATCGTCAACTTCGAGGGGCAAGTGGATGGCGTTGAAGGCGGGCAGTTTCAAATATTCGGCAAAGGCTCCGGGCACGTTCACACCCACGCCCTTGGTTTCGGGGTCGAGATGAAAATGCCCAGCGCGGGCCATGCGGCTTTTCATGCCAATGAGATGGCCTTCGCCGGAAACCCGGTCACCCACTTTCACGGTGCGCACGTGGGTGCCGATTTCGGTCACCACACCTGCATATTCATGGCCCACCACCATAGGAACCGGGATCGTCTTCTGGGCCCACTGATCCCATTTCCAGATGTGAAGGTCAGTGCCGCAAATGCCGGTCTTGGCCACTTTGATAAGGATGTCATCGGGGCCGATCCTGGGAATGGGTTCATCGCGGAGGACGAGGCCTTCCTTGGCCTCAGCTTTAACGAGCGCGCGCATCAGATTACTCCCAGTTCTTTGCCGACAGTTATGAACGCCGCAATGGCCGCATCAATATCGGCTGGCGAATGGGCGGCGGACATTTGCGTTCTGATCCGCGCTTTGCCTTTTGGCACTACGGGGAAGAAGAAACCTGTCACATAAATTCCGCGATCATAAAGTTTTGCAGCCATGTCCTGTGCAAGTTTCGCCTCACCCAGCATGACCGGAATGATGGGGTGCTCACCTTCCAGCAGATTGAACCCGGCCTTGCTCATGCCAGTGCGGAAGCGTTTGGCGTTATCAAACAGCTTGGCGCGCAGATCATCGCCCTTCTCTGCCAGAACAATCGCCTGGATGGCGGCGGCCACGATGGGAGGTGGCAGGGCGTTGGAAAAGAGATAGGGCCGCGAACGCTGGCGCATGAGATCAACAATGGGTTTGGCCGCTGCGATGTAACCGCCGGCGGAGCCGCCCAACGCCTTGCCCAGAGTACCGGTGAGAATATCGACCTTAACCCCGGCGCGGGCGGGCGTTCCCCTGCCCTGTGGCCCAATGAAGCCGGTGGCGTGACAATCATCAACCAGGATGAGGGCGTCATAAGTGTCGGCCAATTTCCTGATTTCGGCCAGTTTGGCGAAATAACCATCCATGGAAAAGACTCCGTCGGTGACGATGATGATACGGCGCTTGGTCTGGTCCTTCGCGAGCCGTAGTTGCGCTTCCAAATCCGTCATATCACCGTTGGAATAACGATAACGCGCCGCCCTGCTCAAGCGAATGCCATCTATAATTGAAGCATGATTCAAGGTATCGGAAACAATTGCATCCTGCTCGCCAAAAAGCGGTTCAAACACGCCGCCATTGGCATCAAAGCACGCAGCGTAGAGAATGGCATCTTCCATCTGCACATAGCTGGCGATGCGCTCTTCCAGCTTCGTGTGAAGGTCACTGGTGCCGCAGATGAATCGCACCGAGGCCATGCCAAGGCCGTGGCTGTCCAGGGCTTCCTTGGCGGCTTGGATGAGGGCAGGATGGTCGGCCAGACCCAGATAGTTATTGGCGCAGAAATTCAAGACCTTACGATGATTGTCCACCTCAATATGCGAGCTTTGCGGCGAGAAAATTGGCCGTTCGGTTTTCCACAGGGAAAGGGCGCGGATGGAATCAAGTTCAGTTGTGATATCGGCAAGGATCGATGACATTGGAGGCACTCCTTCGTTTCTCATGCCGCCAGCAGGAAAATAACGCAAGCCGTGAGTTTGTTTCATGAGGGGTCTGTGCTAATGGCACGCCCATGACAAAACCTGTTCACATTATCGGGGCCGGCATGGCGGGCTCTGAGGCGGCTTGGCAAGCAGCCCAGGCGGGAGTTCCCGTGGTGCTGCATGAGATGCGGCCCAAGGTAGGAACGGATGCCCACAAGACAGGCGGCTTTGCCGAACTGGTTTGTTCCAATTCATTCCGTTCCGACGATGCGGACCAGAATGCGGTTGGGCTTTTGCATTGGGAAATGCGCTCGGCTTCTTCATTGATTATGGCGACCGCTGCCAGGCACCAGGTTCCAGCGGGTGGTGCCTTGGCGGTGGACCGTGAGGCCTTCTCGGCGGAGATCACAGGGGCGTTGAACGCCCACCCGTTGATCAGTATTGAGTATGACGAGATTGCAGGATTGCCGCCTGAGAATTGGGATAGTGTCATTGTGGCCACGGGGCCTTTGACCTCTCCTGCCCTGAGCAAGGCCATCGGGCAACTCACGGGC
>JAHFPK010000085.1 GCA_023266715.1 Hyphomicrobiales bacterium
TTCCGCAGCACGCAATAACTACTGGTTCGAGCCAAAGAGACTGGCTGGGGCGGGAGGGATCGAACCTCCGAATGGCGGAATCAAAATCCGCTGCCTTACCGCTTGGCGACGCCCCAAACGCTGCCCCCTATAGCCGAGCCAACTGGCCCCCGCAACAACTTGCACAAGGAATTCCCCGTGACTATAAGCTGATCATAATTGTCGGAGTGTAGCGCAGTCTGGTAGCGCACCTGCTTCGGGAGCAGGGGGTCGGAGGTTCGAATCCTCTCACTCCGACCAATTCCCGTAAAACTAGTTTCGGCCCAAGAGCGAGAAGGCCGCCGGGAACGCGAGAGCAGCCAGTATGGCCTTGATGATATCACCTGGAATGAATGGCAGCAGGCCGCTGGTCAAGGCGACAGTTATAGCAGACGTGGCATCCATGCCCTTTATGACACCCAGCCAACCAACCAGCCATAAGAGACCCGGAATGTAGAGAACTGCAGCGCCGATCAGCATGGCAGCACAAAGTTTCAAAATGCTCGCACCCCAACCCTTCTCGACGAGATAACCCACGAGGCCCGCGGCGAGAATGAAGCCAATGATATAGCCGCCCGATGCGATGATTTCGCCTGTCGGCAGGAACAGGCCAGCCTGGAAATTTGCAAAAACCGGAAGGCCAACTGCACCCTCAAGCGCGTAAAGCGCCAGCGTGCCTGCGCCAAGCCTTGCGCCATAGGCGCCGCCCACTGCCAGAACCGCCAAGGTTTGAAGGGTCATTGGCACTGGCAGCATGGGAACACTTACCTGGGCAGCAAGGGCCACAAGCGCACTTCCCAAAATCGCCAAGAAAACAGTGCGGGTCCAGTTCGTTGATGATGCGGGCCAGAGATGACCGATAAGTGTAAGATTTGAAGTGCTCATTTGGACCGTTTCCCCTAGTCTGGTTGCCAACACAGCCTCCTTTAGTTGGGTTGGTTGGCCGGTGCAACCATGACTTTGGCTCCATGAAGAAAATCACATTTGATAGGGATTTTGAACCACCGTTCGGAAAGGCGGTGCAGCTCTCGCCACTCATCCGGAGAATCACCTGCAACAACCCCAGTCCTTTCACCTTCAAGGGCACAAACACATTTATCGTGGGCCATGGAAAGGTGGCGATCATTGACCCCGGGCCGGATGATGAGGAGCATCTTGCTGCGATTTTGAACGCGGCAAGAGGCGAAAGCGTCAGCCATATCCTGATCACCCATACGCATATGGATCACTCGCCACTGGCAGCGAAACTCAGCGCTGCAATGGGGGCCAAAACCTATAGCGCAATTTCTCCTGCACAGTCAGTTGTGACTTCCGGCCTTCGCCTTGACGCCAGCATTGACCATGATTTCGCACCGCATGTTTCTCTATCCGATGGGGATGTTGTGGAAGGAAATGGCTGGACCCTGGAAGCGGTGTTCACGCCGGGACACATGTCCAACCATATGAGTTTTTCTTTAAGGGAGGATAAAGCCTTGCTGGTCGGCGATCATATTATGGCCTGGGCCACCACCGTGGTGGCTCCGCCGGAAGGCAACATGAAGGATTACCTGGCATCCCTGCGCAAGCTTCTGAAACGCGACGACAGTATCTATTATCCGGCGCATGGACCGGCGAGCGCCAAGCCACTGGCCTTGGTGCGGGGAATTCTGGCGCACCGCAAAATGCGCGAGGAAGCGATCTACAACCGCGTGAAAGCGGGCGATAGCTCGATTGGTGAGATCGTTGCAAACATCTATGCCGACGTTGATCCGCATCTGCATGCAGCTGCTGGTCTTTCGACATTGGCACATCTTGAGCATCTAATGGAAAAGGGGCGAATTGAGGAGAGGGATGGATTGTATTTTTCTCGGAAATGAATGGGGTAGTTTGCACCGATGATTTCAACTCCGGACATCACCCTTGTATTGGCGGGGCCTACACAGCTTGAGGAATTGCTGCCACTCGTTTCGGCTTATCATGCCTTTGAAGATGTGGAATCTTCATTGCGGCAGAGACGAAGCTCGCTTGCCAAACTGCTTCGGGACAACCGCCTTGGCGAGATATGGCTGGTGCGGAAATTGAACGTCCTCATCGGCTATATCGCGGTCTGCTATAGCTATTCCATCGAGTTCGGCGGGCGCGATGGGTTTATTGACGAATTTTATATTGACGCTGCGGAACGCGGCAAGGGCATTGGCAGTAAGGTGCTGATGGAAGTCAGCGCGCTTTTGCGTGAGCGCGATATTGTTGCCCTTCATCTGGAAGTGGACGGGACGAATGAACGGGCCAAATCGGCCTATGAACGGGCGGGATTTTCAAACCGTGACAAATATCATGTGATGTCGCTTGTGCTTGCGCCGTGAATTAAATGGCGACGGGGCCGCTGCCTTTACCCCGCCTGGCATGGGAGCTAAGGGATTCAGGCGGGAAATCATACGAATCGAGGGGCTGGGTGGTTGTTTAATCTTTTCAAGAAAATCATGCCGAAGGAAGAGCGGTTCTTCGGCCTATTTGAAGCCCATGCCAGCTGTCTCACCGCGGGGTCGCTGACGCTGCGCAAATTGCTGGAGGGCGGGCCGGATGTGGCTGCCCTGTGCAAGACTTTGATGAACAAGGAGGAAGAGGCTGACGCCATCAGCCATGAAGTTCTGCAGGCCATTCATCGCAGTTTCATCACGCCCTTCGACCGTGGCGACATCAAGGGGCTGATTACAGCAATGGATGATGCTATCGACCAGATGAACAAAACCGCCAAAGCAGTGCTCCTGTTCGAGATCAAGAAATTCGAGCCGGAAATGCGCCTGATGGGAGACCAGATCGTGCAGGCCGCCGCGCTCACCGCCGAGGCTGTACCGCTCCTGCGAAAGATGAACCCCAATGCGAAGCGCCTCCTCGCGCTGACCAGCGAAATTGCCAAGATCGAAGAAGCATCCGACCATGTGCATGATGACGGCCTCAGAGTTTTGCTGACTGCCAAGGGCCGCAAGGACCCCATGGCCTTTATTATTGGCTCGGAGATTTACAGCCATCTAGAAAAAGTGGCCGACCGGTTTGAAGACGTGGCCAACACGGTAAGCGGTATCGTGATTGAGCATATGTAATGGACACGGGCAGCTTTACACTATTCCTGATTTCCCTGATCGGCGTGGCCCTGTTATTCGATTTTCTCAATGGCCTGCATGATGCGGCAAACTCGATTGCGACGATTGTTTCGACGCGCGTGTTGAAGCCGCAATACGCGGTGTTCTGGGCGGCTTTCTTCAATTTTATCGCGTTCATGTTTTTTGGCCTGCATGTGGCCAGGACGGTTGGCTCCGGCATTGTGGCGCCTGACCTCATTGATGATTTCGTCATCCTGGGAGCGTTGACGGGCGCCATTGCGTGGAATGTTATTACCTGGTTGGGAGGCATTCCATCTTCAAGCTCGCATGCGTTGATCGGCGGCATTGTGGGTGCCGGCACGGCGAAAGCGGGCTTCGGTGCAGTTCTGTGGAGCGGGCTTACCAAAACCATTGCGGCAATTGTGCTTTCACCGGCGACCGGGTTTTTCCTGGCGATTTTCTTCACCTTTATCGTGGCCTGGAGTTTTCTCAAGTCCAGCCCAAGCTTTGCCGATGCAACATTCCGGAAGCTGCAATTTGTATCGGCCTCACTTTATTCGCTGGGCCATGGCGGCAATGACGCGCAGAAGACCATGGGCATTATCGCAGTGCTGCTTTATGCACATGGCGTGGGCGGTGGAGAATTTACCGTGCCGTTCTGGGTGGTGCTGAGCTGTCAAATCGCCATGGCTCTTGGCACGTTGTTTGGCGGCTGGCGCATTGTGCACACCATGGGCTCGAAAATCACACGGCTTTCGCCCATGCAGGGCTTCTGCGCTGAAACGGCTGGCGCCATAACTCTGTTTGGTGCAACGGCGCTGGGCATTCCCGTTTCCACCACGCACACCATCACCGGCGCCATCGTGGGCGTTGGCGCGTCGCGGCGCGTATCCGCCGTGCGCTGGAACATTGCCCAGGGAATTGTCACCGCCTGGGTGATTACGCTTCCGATGTCAGCCCTGATTGCGGCTCTCGCCTATTGGCTCGCCATTGCCCTGTTCACATGAAAGAGGCAGCAGCTTCACAACAATATGCGGCTCTGCCCTGGCGGCGGACGCAAGGCATTGAATTTCTGCTGATTACCTCACGCGAAACCAGACGCTGGGTCATTCCCAAGGGCTGGGCGATGGAGGGGCACGCCCCCGCCGAAAGCGCGGCGCAGGAAGCATATGAAGAGGCAGGCGTTCGCGGACAGATGACGGCACAAGCCATCGGGCATTACGGCTACACCAAGCGCATACGGGGCGGAGGCAGAAAGCGCTTCCGGGTTGACGTGTTTGCCATGGAGGTTACCGAGGTTCTGGACCTGTGGCCGGAAGCCCATGAACGCACACGGCAATGGCTTTCGCCCCAGGAGGCTGCGGCCCATGTGAATGAGCCAGAGCTTGCGGCCCTTATCCGGACATTTGCCGGGGATCAATTGGGACAAGCGCTGCCAACCCCAACATGGTCTCAAGCAATTTGGCAGACGCTAAAAGCCTTGCTTCGGCTCTTGGGCCTGCGATGATCTGAATGCCCACGGGAAGGTTTTCTTTGGTGAAGCCTGCGGGGATCGAGATCGCCGGGCAACAGACATTGGTAATCGCCGAGACGATGGCGAGCCAGTCCACATAGGTTTCGAATTTCGTTCCATTACATTCGGTTACGTAACGTTGTTCAACCGGAAAAGGAGGAACGATTGTGGTCGGGCACAACAGCAAATCATAGGTTTCGAAGAATTTCAAAGTGCGCTGGAACATGGCGCCGCGCTGGGCTTCGGCCCGCGAAATTTCCGCACCGGTGAGCGCCAAGCCTTTCTCAATGTTCCAGATGACTTCGGGCTTGAGTTGGGCGCGGTGATTTTCCAGAAGGCTTCGCATGCCAACGGCGTAGGACAAGGCGCGCAAGGTCTGGGCACATTCAAGCGCCTCGTGCAAATCCGGATGGGCCTCTTCGACCATGATGCCTTCCTGCTCAAAATTCTGCGCGGCTTTCATGACGATGTCAGCCACTTCCGGATCAACGGGGGTGATGCCGAGATCGCGGCTGATGGCGACACGTTTTGGTTTCCAGCCGGAACGCGCGGCTTTGAGATATGACGTGCCATCAGATGGAAGTGAAATGGGATCGGATGGTTCCTCGCCGATCATGGCGTCGAAAAGAAGGGCGAGATCCTCCACATTGCGCGCCATGGGCCCCTCAACGCCCAGAGTGCTGTCGACCTTGTTGTGAACGCTTGCGGCCACGCGGCCGGGCGACGGACGCATGCCAACGACACCGCAGAAGCTTGCGGGGTTTCGGAGAGACCCGCCGAGGTCAGAACCCTGGGCGACCCACGCAGTGCCCGTCGCCAAAGCGACGGCTGCACCGCCCGATGAGCCGGCGGCGGAACGGCTGGTATTCCATGGATTCAAGGTGCGGCCGAAGACTTCATTGAAAGTATTGGCCCCCGCCCCGAATTCCGGCGTGTTCGACATGGCGTAAACAATGGCACCATTTTTTTCCAGATGGGTGACCATGATGTCTGACATCGTGGGGACCCGATTTGTGAAAATGGGCGAACCCTGCGTCGAGCGAACTCCCGCAACGTCGTTCAAATCCTTGATGGGAACGGGAAGACCCGCAAGCCCACCACGTTCGCTCATTGGTTTCTTCATGAGTTCACGGGCGTGGGCACGCGCCCGGTCAAAACAGAGCGTGGGCAAGGCATTCACCTTGCTATCCACCGCAGCAATGCGCGCTTCCAGGGCATCGAGGCAATCCAACGGAGAAATGTCGCCGCTCTTCAAACGCGACAGGACGTCATTTGCGGTGGACCTATAGAGTTCAGACATCTGGCATCCCTGCTATGCAAAGCCGATTGAATCCGTTTGCCCTGATGGGGCGAGGAAGAGTAAACAGTGCCCAAATTTTGCTCAGGAGACAATCATGAATGCACCTGCAACTTCCGCGGCCGGGATGAACAAGAAGTGGGTTGAACGGCGCGCCAAGGCGGTTTCTCGCGCAGTGGGCATGGCGGCCCCTGCGATGGCGGCACGCGCCGAGAACTCCGAAATCTGGGATGTCGAGGGCAATCGCTATGTGGATTTTGGCGGCGGCATTGCCGTGGTCAACACGGGCCACCGGCATCCCCTGGTGATGAAGCGGGTTTATGAGCAGCTGGAAAATTTCACCCACACCTGCGCCACGATAATGCCCTATGCGCCTTTCGTTGAACTCTGCGAAAAGCTCAACGCCATTGCGCCGATGTCGGGCGAGAAGAAATCGGCTCTTGTCACCACGGGGGCAGAGGCGGTTGAAAACGCCATCAAGTATGCGCGTTGCTACACCGGGCGGTCTGATGTCATCGCTTTCCACGGCGCCTTTCATGGCCGCACATTATTGGGCATGGCACTCACCGGAAAAGTTCTTCCCTACAAGGCCAGTTTTGGCCCGATGCCTGCGGGCATCTGGCATGTCCCGTTTCCGGTTGAACACAAGGGCATCAGCGTTGACGATTCCATTCATGCGATCGAGATGCTGTTCAAATGCGATGTGGAGGCTTCGCGCGTGGCTGCCATCATCATCGAGCCGGTGCAGGGCGAAGGCGGTTTTTATATCGCACCCAAGGAACTGATGGTGCGGCTGCGCAAATTGTGTGACGAGCATGGCATTGTGCTGATTGCCGATGAAATTCAATCGGGCTTCGGGCGCACGGGCAAATGGTTCGCGATGGAGCATTTCGGCGTTGAGCCGGATCTCGTCACCGTTGCCAAATCCCTGGCTGGCGGCTTTCCGCTGGCTGGCGTGGTGGGCCGCGCCAAGATCATGGATGCGCCGGAACCCGGCGGCATCGGTGGCACTTATGCGGGCAACCCGGTTGCCTGTGCAGCGGCACTTGGTGTGTTTGATGCCTTTGAGCAGGAAGGTCTGATGGCGAAGGCTGAAGCCCAGGGCAAGAAAATTATGGCGCGCCTCAAGGCGATCAAGGCCAAGGGCAAGGGGATGGCCATTGGCGATATTCGCGGGCTTGGCGCCATGTGTGCCTTTGAACTTGTGACTGAACACGGCGGCAACAAGCCTGATGCGGGTGGGGCCAAAGCACTCGCTGCGAAGTGCTTGGAGCGCGGACTGCTCATTCTGACATGCGGAATTTATGCAGACACGATCCGCGTGCTCACGCCTCTTACGGCTTCCGACATGATATTGAACGAGGGTTTGGATATTCTGGAGTCAGCGTTACTGGGGAATTGAGGCAGATTGACCTGCCCTCATGATCCCGTGATGGGAAAAGGAGCGCAGGCGTTCGAAGCAATTCGCCCGCTACCAGATGCATAGCTGACATGGCGTTGGGACTGGCCTGCTTCTCTTTTTGACTTGAATCAGTCACTCCCATCTCCGCATTCATTCGGTAGGAAAAACGAGGGAGTTTTGATTGCGCCATCGCCAAGGCTCGGTCAATTTGTGACGCGCCCGATTGTTCTGTAGGTTATGCCGCGAAACTGCAGGCAGTTGGTGCCCTCCCAGGACACAGCATTCTGTCAGTGGCGCACTCCAATCGAACCGGACATCATTCCAGAACCAAGTAAAAGCAGCACCGCTCTCCTGCTGAACCAAGATGACTTCAATCATGATCCCCTTGAATACGAAGGCTCGCTTATGGGCAAACCGTTTAAGCGGAATCTCCTCCATGTCGCTGGCAACCGCAAGCAGATGGTCTAGGGTTTGGAACGAGCGTGCCTCCAAGAGTAGGTCAATGTCCGCGTGGGAGCGGGGCTGACATAGTCCAAATGCCTCCTCCGCCCATCCACCGAAGAGTGCGCAAGAGAAGCCTCCCTCGCTTAGTCGGCTCATAATTTCTGTGACAATCGCAATGTTGTTTGCCTCTTGCATTGCTATAGATATTTACGCGAGTAAAATCTACGAGGGAAGTCTTCACCGGCCAGCTGGAGAAGTCGCCTGTCAAGCCGGCTACGTCTCGTTTCGGCCGTGAAGCTGACGTTCAAAATTTGGTTCTCCACGTTTCACTTTGACCCTGAGCGGCCGTTAGAAAGTTGAGGTTCTTCTGCAACGATTCCCGCGCCTAATCTAACACAATTGCGGCAAAACCAACCGCTCTCGACGAGTTGTCACCCTTCCAATAGTCTCTCATTTCGTCTGGTATAGATATCAGCGAGGACAGGACAACTTTAGGCAAGAGCCGCCGCAACCCAGGCGGAAGCCACGACCGCACCAACGGTGCCGGCACACGTCCACTGCAAGCCTCGATCAACGGTCCAATCGCGGTCCCACCTTGCTAGCAGCCAACCTGCAGCAATACCGGCTGCAAAGCCCAGCACATGCGCAAGTATGTCAGTATTCTCCCCGCTGAGACCCAGAAATGCCAGCAGGGCGAATCCACCAGCCAACGGCGTCCAGTTGCGCGGGGCGGAGATTGCGTAACCTCGGCGCCTAACCTGCCGCAATGCGGCGAGCAGACCGAGACCGGCAAATATCGCCGTGGAGGCGCCAATCGATGTGTGCTCAGGCGGTTGCACAAGCGCACTTAGAACATTGCCTACTGTGCCACCGACGACCATCGAAAGCCCGGCTACACCAGCACCTGTGACCTGGGCCAAGAGCAGCAGAAAGACCGAGCCGAAAACTAGATTGCCGAGAAGGTGTGCGCCGCTGGCGTGCAGGCACAAGGCCGTGACTGCGCGCCACCACTCGCCCTTGAGCATCAATCCGGTCTGGGCCGCCCCTTGGCCGAGCCAGTCGAATGAAAACGCTTCGTTGCGCGCGGCGGCAAAGAAGAACAACAATACGACCCAGTAAACCATTGCCACCTCGATGCGTGGCAAGGCCGGGAACAACCATTCTTTCTCGGGCAGCGGCTCGCGGTTTTCGCGGTCATAGGCCGCGAGTTCGGCATTGGCCCTTACGGCGTCCTCCCGCGTTACGTACAGGGCCAAGAACTTGCCTTCCGGCGCAATCGATGACTGCATCCCCATGGCGATTAAAACCAAGGCATACTGTTCCGCCTGGCGGCGCATGGCGCAACGCCGCACTGCCACCAGATCGCCATGAACGTTTCGATCCACACCGGCCACCTTGTCCACATTCCGCTTGGAGCTGGGTTCGAGATAGGGTGTTGCAGACGGCTATGCAAGGCCGTTGACCCCCCCGAGCAAAGCTTATCTGGACAGTGAGGTGATGAGACCAGTAATAACAGAAGCGAAAGGGAGACAATCTTGACCAAGCTTTCCAATATGGCGGTGCGTGACATTGAAACAGTGTTGCACCCCTACACCAATCTTGCGCGCCACCGGGAAGTGGGGCCGCTGATCCTCAGCGAGGGGCGCGGCATCTATCTTTATGACGACAAGGGCAAACGCTACATTGAAGGGCTGGCCGGGCTTTGGTGCACAGCGCTTGGCTATGGCAACGAAGAAATTGTCGATGCGGCGGCGCAGGCCATGCGCAAACTTTCTTTCACCAATGTGTTCGGCGGCAAATCCCATGACGGGGTGATCGAGCTCTCGGAAAAGCTGAAAGAGATTGCCCCCTGCCCCACCTCCAAGGTGCTGTTCGGCACGTCAGGCTCGGAAGCCAATGACATGCAGATGAAGCTCACCTGGTACTACAACAATGCCAGGGGCAAACCGGAGAAAAAGAAAATCATTTCGCGAAT
>JAHFPK010000378.1 GCA_023266715.1 Hyphomicrobiales bacterium
GACGTCGGTGGCGAGATCCAGCCCGAGAAAGCGCATGAAGGAGAGCCGGTCGGTAACCTGGAATTGCAGGCGTTCGTCAGAGAGGTTGTGCAGGCGCTGGAGGATGAGCAGCTTGAACATTGTCAACAACGATTCAAAATTGATACAGTTTTCTCTTAGGCAACGATTTAAAACTGATACACCCCAACAATCAATTGAGAGGGGTTAGCCTCTTGGTTTTATGTTTTTATTTTCTATGTTTACGCTGACGGCGGTGATGGCGCCTTTGCGGGTGAAGCGCAGCGTAACCCGCTCCCTCAAAGGGTTTCTAACTTTTCTGTTATTCACATCTCCTGGTTGAACCGCTATTTATTGATCCAAAGAAGGCTCATGCTGGCGCGGTTTTGGCTGGGCCGGCGTGAATCATTCCGGCTTGCCGTTGATGCTTGAGTCGATAGCTTTCGCCTGCGATGGGCACGATGTGCGCATGATGCAGCAAGCGGTCCAGCAGTGCTGCCGTCAGCGTCGTATCCTGGGCGAAGGTGGTATCCCATTGGCCAAACGGCAAATTGCTCGTGACTATTAAACTGCCTTTTTCATACAACGCGGCGATCACCTGGAAGAACAGATTTGCCTGTTCCCGGTTCATGGGCAAATACCCGATCTCATCAATAATGAGCAGACGATAAGCCTTGATGGCCCGATGCATCACCGTCTTCAGGCTGTTTTGCTGATGGGCAGCGGTCAACATCAGCAGCAGATCGGCAGCCGTCAAATAGCGGGTCTTGATGCCTGCTTGGGCAGCCCGATAGCCCAGTGCAATCGCCAGGTGCGTCTTGCCCACGCCGCTGGGGCCGAGCAGGACAATATTCTCCTTACGCTCAACAAAGCCGAGCCCGGCAAGTTCTTCGATCTGGCTTTTTTTAACGCCTTTGGCAAAGTCGTAGTTGAAGTCGTCCAGCGTCTTGATAGCAGGGAAACCTGCCAGCCGAGTGAGCATGCTTTGCTTCCTGACCTGGCGCCCGGCAGCCTCCTCTCTGAGCAAGCCTTCCAGGAAATCACTATAGGACACTTCTCGCTTTGCGGCATCCTGTGCCGCCAGGCCATAGTCTTGCGCCACGAATGGCAACGTCAGCGTGTCGCACAAACTGACGATTCTTTCATACTGTAGATTCATATCGCCGCTCCTTGCACTATCCGGTCGAGCAACTGTTCATACACTGCCAACGGGTGCTGGGCCGGCGTCTCCTGCTCGATATGGGCAATGACGACTGCCGGGCGCTTTGGTGCGGGCTCGGCTGGCGCAATCCCCTGCACACGGGCTGCGGCAATGTTTGCCCGCCAAGGCACGGGAACCGGCTGCAAGTGCTGCACTTCTTCTTTCAGCCGCTCGGATGGCTTGACCTGTGTTGTGCCGTGGAGGCGTTCGTTGGCGACCTCGTTGAGCCAACGTTTGACTTCACGATTGGCCGTGACCACATCGAGCTTGAGTCCGGCTTGGCCTAACCGGCTGCTCAGGGGTACATAAAACGAGCGGCGCAAATAACCGTTGAAGCGCTCGACCTTACCTTTGGTCTGGGCCCGGTACGGACGGCATAGCTTGATGATGAACCCGCTGTGCTTGGCATAGTCGAGAAATCCGGCATGGTAGCGGTGCTGTCCTTCACCATAGAGGTCGCGCTCAAGGACGACGGTCTTCATGTTGTCGTAGAGTGCTCGACGGGTGACGCCACCAAATGCTTCGAAGGCCCGCTGGTGGCAGCCGATCAGAGTGTCCACTTTCATGTCGCTGACAAACTCCACATAGCTGGCTCGGCTGTATCCGAGCGTGGCGCAGAATGCATGGAGCGGCTCGGCGCCTTTGCGAAATTCAACCCAGTCCACTTGCATCTGCTCACCCATCTCGGTCTCGAAGCGGACCACCGGTTCCGCGCTCTGGGCCGGCTTTAGCGTGCGCAGGTAGGCCCGCAGTTGGCTCATTCCACCGTCGTAGCCAAGCCCGACAATTTCCCGATACAGCACCGTTGCCGGGATCCATAACGGCTTGGCCGAAGCTTGTCGCTCACACAAGTACCCTACATGCGCTGCAAGTTTGGTCTCGCGCATGACCTTCCGTTCGTATTTGGGCGCACTCCCCAAAACCAGATGTTGCCGCACTGTATTGACTGCACAGCCCACTTCTTTCGCGATCTGCCGCAAACTCAAGCCGTGCTTCTTCAATAATTGGATTTCCACATACACCTCCTTTGTAATCAAGGCCGCTCCGAAAAAGCAGCCATCTTCTCAGTTCGGTGTATCAGATTTCAATCGTTGCGCTGTATCAATTTACATCCGTTGGTGACAAACATGAGCACCCGGCAAGTGGGCTTGCGTCCTGCCGTGCTCTTGCGCTCCTTGGCATCAATGCGCGAAAGGATGGGCCGGAATAGCTCCCAGTCGATGGCGGCATTGAGCCGCTCCAGTGGATCGCCTGCTTCGGAGAGGCTGGCGTAACGGTTCTGAAGGTCAAACAGGCTGTTTTGCATGGCGTCACAGGTAGCAAACAAGATGGTCAGATTATCCGCGGATCGGGGGATTTATAGAAGTGCCCTTAACTCATGCGGTTATACATAAGTCAGTGACTGTCCTCGACGCGTAGGGCTTGTAGTGTTTCCGCCGCAACCCTGACCTTGTTTAACCCATGCCAAATCGCCTTCACTCCTGGTTCGCCGTCGCCC
>JAHFPK010000086.1 GCA_023266715.1 Hyphomicrobiales bacterium
TTTTACAATGCTCCCCAGGACAGTGATCACCACCCCTGCTACCAGGACAATCAGGAGCTCGTTTCCTGCGGCCCATTCAGGCCGGGTAAGAAATGCACCTGAAAGGATCTGCTCAGCTGCCTGGGCATGAATTGATACGCCTGGCACAATTTCACCAAGCGCTGTCGTTCGCGCATCATGGAGGCCCACGGCTGAAGTGCCGATGAATACGAGGTGCCCTTCAATGAGAGGACGCAGCGCCTCACGCTGTTTTCCGCTTATCACCCGTGCTGCAGAGACGTAAAGCTCTGGCGAGTCGGGCCTGTAATAGATGTAGAACATGCCAGATTCGGAGAGTGGCAGGGCAAGGTCGCCCACAACCAGACTTTCGATAGCATTCTCGGTGTCGGCTGCGGCATGAACCAACAAAGTGTCGGCGCCTTGCGCAATGCGCAGCGCTTCGACAACGAGCGAAGGATAGAGGCGCGATTTATCGGTCCACAAAAGCGGTATTTGACGGGCAACGCCTTGTTCGCCGGCAAGATCGATATTGATGCTGCCGATGCCTGCCGCGGCGGCATCAATGACGGGGATGTTTGCCGTGATGCTGCTCAGACGTGGCGGGGCGTTGGTGGCATCGGCTCCGGTTTGGGCGAAACCAGCTTTTAGGGGCGCCTGTTCTCCGGTGCTTCCGGCAGATGACGCAAAGGCGGTGACAACTGGCCGGCTCCTAATTGCAGCTGCAAAAATCTCATCATTGTCAGGCAGGATCGCCGCATCAAATGATGGCATGGCAGTGGCGAGCGCCTTTGCTGCGCCAGCACTTTCCAGCAAACGGCGGGGCGACAAGCGGTCGGGCTCCGGGAAGACGATATCAAAGGCAATTGTGGCCGCACCGAGTTCCGTAAGTTCGTCGACCAGAGCCGCAAGTTGCGTGCGCGGCCAAGGCCATTGGCCAAGCTCGTGCAGGGAGGCTTCATCAATATCGACGACGCGGACAGGCTGCGGGATACTGCTGTCCCTTGGCCACAGTCGCTGCAAGGTGTCGAAGCCGGCACCGCGGAGCGCCGACAGAATGGGCGGGTCATAGCCGCGAAGCGCTAAAAGAGCGGCGATAACCGCAAATCCGCAGATTAGCGCCGGTAGTTTGGATAGGAGTTTCATGCCCGGCACAATATCGAAAAGCAAGGCAAATGGCCAAGGCCGCGCGTGGCAATTTCAACTGCGTGAACCGACATTTATGCCCTGCCGCCTCGCGTTCAACAGCGCTGGATCTTTTTCCAACCCTGCTCCAGTGATTCATCACGCCAAAGAACGCTCAACGCATTAATTAATACTACCTTCACCACCTCCACCACCATTATCTTGTTGTTTTTGTTCGGGTAGATCCTTGGCATCATTTTCGCGCCCATGCGGCAGCGACGACCGGCAATTCTGGATCGGCAGGCGGAAAGAAGTCCGCAGCGAAGCCTGGTTCAAAATGTAAGGAAGATTATCGGCAATTGCAGTTCCCTTTACCCGACCGGCGAGTTCGCGCGCTTCATTGCCACCGGCGCGGCCAATTTCACAGCCTTCGCGCAGCACGACACAGTTTTCGGCGTTTTCGATGCTGCAAAGTGTTACCGAACCAAGATGCACGGCAACGCCGGTTTTTTGCTTGACCCAGAAGTCTAGTCCAGTGCCGCGGATGCCGATGGTCGCGTTGGCGGTCTGGATGTCATAGGCGCCTTTGGCACTCCGGCCGGTAATAAAGCGGAATGTGCCGCGCAGAGCCTTGATTGAAACCTTCTGGGCGCTATTACCGCCTTTCATCAGGAAGCGGTCCAACACCAGCGTCGATCCGGGGCCGATCACCAATTTTGTGCCGTCAGCAAGAATGATCTGGGCGTTGCCATTGCGGACGACAATCTTGTCGTCTTCATAGACCGGTGCCCCGGCCTTAAGAACCCGGTCGCCGCCTGGGCCTGAGGCAGAGGGCTTGCCAACTATGGCTGCCACTTCACCGATTGCATCCGCGGCGAATGCCGATGACAGGCTTGTGGCCGTGGATAAAACTGTTGCAACGGCAAGTGTTAAAGCTGACAAGCGCATGATGAAAATCCTGGAATAGTTAAGTCCATGAAATCGCCCCGGCGCAAGCTAGCTGCGGCGAAGAAATCTTGCAACTGATATTCGTAGCTTCAGAAAATCCATTTGGTATTGCCGTTAAAATCCAACTGATTCATCCGACGAAAGGGCGCGGCGGGTGTTGGAGCGGCGCATTTTCATAGCCAGATCACGCCCGAGAAGCTGGTAGATGATGCTTGAGATGTGCCCATCGATGGCAGTGACCTTGGCAATGCGCAGCTTCGAGAATGCAAGAATACGGCTTGGTTCATCGATCACAACAGTCGCGGTTGCAAGGTTGTTGGTCAGATAGGCAATCTCGCCGACAAACGAACCTTTTTCCAGGTAGGTCACGAAGGAGCCGTCCACTTCCACGCTTGCCCGGCCAGAGCACAGGAAGTAGAGAGTGTCTACGGCTGCGTCCTGCCGCGTCAGCATCTCGCCAGGCATTGCCTCTTTCCAGTCGGCGGCCGTAAGCAATTTGGCAATTTGGGAATCATCGAGGCCGGAAAGCGCTTCGCGCAGCAGGGGCGCGTCTTTCTCTGGCAATCGGCGGCGCGCACGTTCGCGGATGAGCCAAAAGAGCTGATAGAGATTGATCGCTATGAAAATGAGATCCCAGCCGATGCCGGCTTTCAGATCGCCGCCGGTCAGGCGGAAATAGGCGATCTCCAGAAACAGGCCGATCACGGCGGCGACGCGCAGCCAGAAAATATTCGTCATGAAATAAGAAAGCGCGATTGCAGCGTATGACAGGATGCCTGCCAAGTCGTTCAGAGTGAATAATTCTGTCATTGTAGGTTCAATCTTTGTCTAACATTACGTTCGCTTTTTCTCTTGTGGCTTGTCAAGCAACCGCCGGAAGTCTGAGCTGAACCCGCAAGCCTCCGAGATCGGCATCGCCCAGAACAACATTCCCGCTATACATGCCAGCTGTTTCGGTGACGATTGATAATCCCAGTCCCGAACCGGGCTTAGATTCATCCAGACGCTTGCCGCGCTTGACCGCATCACTGCGCTTATCCGCAGGCAAGCCAGGTCCATCGTCATCGACCGTAATGAGCAGCCAGTTTTGTGTGCCATCCAACTGGTCAATAATGGGCGTGGCACTCACTTTCACGGCTTTCGCGGACCATTTGGCGGCATTGTCGATGAGGTTTCCGGCCATCTCCTCAAGGTCCTGGCTTTCGCCGCGAAATTTCAGTCCGTTTGATACAATCACGTCAATTTTAACGCCCCTGTCCTGGTTGATGCGCATGATGGTGCGGCCAAGGGCAGTCAGCACCGGTTCAACATCCGTGACCGAGCCCAGGGTCTGGGCCCTTGCGGCGCGTCTGGCGCGATCGAGATACAGGCTCACCTGGTCGCGCATGATCTGGGTTTGCTCGGAAACCTTGCCCGCAAATTCTGTTTTGTTGCCCTGTGCTTCGTTGGTGAGCACGCTCAGCGGCGTTTTCAGCGCATGGGCCAGGTTGCCAACTTGCGTGCGGGCCCGGTCGATCACTTCCGTATTGGCATGAATGAGCAGGTTCAACTCATCGGCCACCGGCTGCAGTTCGCTGGGGAATTCACCCTCCAGGCGCTCGGCCTTTCCGCCGCGAATGGCGCTCAGGGATTGTTGCATGCGCTTCATGGGCTTCAGCGCCACGCGCACTTGCAGCAGAATTGACGCCAGCAGGCCAAGGCCCAGTAAGGCGAGAACGCCATAAAGGGCGCGGCGGAAGGCAAAGATTTCTTCTTTCAGTTCATCAAAATTGCCGGCCACAAGAAACGAAAACTCATCGTCGCCGCCAAAAAGTTTGAACTTCTGCTCAATGGCGCGCAGTTGCTTGCCTTCGCTGTCATTAATATAGAAGCTGGCCACGCCGCCCGCATCGCGGTTCTTCAAATCCGTATCGTTGGGAACGAGGCGTTTTTCAAGTAATGATTCGGAAGCGAGCTCGCCCAGGGCTTTGTCCTTGGGCGGCGACACCTGCCAATACCAACCGGAAAGGGGCAAAGTGAAGCGCGGGTCAACGATCTGCCCCTCCATGCCGGGGGCGCCATCGGTGCCGAGTTCCACGTGCGCCAGGAGGCCATCAAGAATGGAGCGGAGCCTCGCATCGAAATTGCGCTCAACGGCCGCCTGAAACAGATTGGCCAGCAGGAAAGCCGCGCTGGCGAGGAGCACGACGGCCACAACAGCAGAGGTAAAGATGAGACGAAAGGAAAGTGAATTAGTTTGCATTATCCGGCTCGGATACGCAGTATCCCATGCCGCGGATGGTGTGCAGCACATCAACGCCGAGTTTTTTACGCAAGCGCCCAACGAAAACCTCGATCGTATTTGAATCGCGGTCGAAGTCCTGGTCGTAGAGATGTTCAACAAGTTCGGTGCGCGAAACCACCTTGCCGCCGTGATGCATCAAATAAGCGAGCAGACGAAATTCCAGCGAGGTGAGCTTGATCGCCGTGCCGTTCACGGTGACGCGCGCACTCTTGGTATCGAGAACCATGGGGCCACAGGTAAGTTCGCTGGTTGCATGCCCGGCGCTGCGGCGCAAGAGGGCGCGCACACGGGCCAGCACTTCTTCCATGTGAAAGGGCTTTGCCACATAGTCATCGGCGCCTGCATCGAAGCCTGCCACTTTGTCGCTCCAGCGGTCACGCGCGGTGAGAATCAGCACGGGCATTTTCTTGCCGGCGCGGCGCCATTTTTCCAAAACGCTTACGCCGTCCAAAACCGGCAGGCCGAGATCGAGAACCACCGCATCATAGGGCTCGGTTTCGCCGAGGTAGCAGCCCTCTTCGCCATCCATGGCCTTGTCAACCACATAGCCAGCATCGGCAAGAGCGGACACCAGTTGCCGGTTCAGATCAGGATCGTCTTCAACGACGAGAATGCGCATTTATTTTCATCCCAGATGGCGAAGGCTGCACGAGGTCACACTATAGAATAGAGCCGTCTTGCCCGCTCACCAGAACTCGGACAAGACTATTATCAGTTCGCAAGGTCACAGCATAGATGTCACCCCTGAGCTTTACCTTGACAACTTTGGAGCCCGGCCATTGCGCTTGGGCAATGGCTGCGGCCTCGGAGGGCTGGATTGCCAACATCAACAGGGGCAGCGGCGGTCTGACGACCGGGGGTACTATTTTCCTGAGATAAGGCAGAGTTACCCGATTGTTGGGCTTGAATTGTGCAACAGCAGGCCCGGCAACAATCAGTGTTGCCAGCGCAATTGCCGCAAATTTCAGACCTCTCAACATGAACCTGTCGCCTTTCCTTCGCCCCGTCTTAGTGGCGGCAAGCTGAACTGGGGATGAATAAAAATGTCAGGAATGTTGACTGATGTTAAAATTTAGTAATAACAATCGTTTAATGTTGGTTTTGCAGGTTTTATTGGCAAGTTTTTGGCCGAAATCGGCAGTTGCGCCAGGGAACGTAAGATCGTGCCAAAAGTGGGCCGAAAAAAACAATATTATTCGCCGAACCCGGTTCGTTCACGCAATTTTTCCCGCATCGATTGGGTTCCCTCGTCCGGGCTTCTCCCATCCTTCGGAGACAAAACAGGAGTCAGTGACATTTTACAAGTTATTGACAATAAACAGCTGTCCTTAAATTCTTCAACTCATTCTGCGTAAAAATAGCAAATAGGTAGCAGAACAGCTGTCGTAGCGCCCGGTGGCGAGGTGCACCTGCCCGAGCGAGCACAGCAAAAGCCTTCGATCGCGGTGCTCCCCTGCACCAATATGAGCGGCGATCCGGAACAGGAATATTTCGCAGATGGCATCACCGAGGAATTTATCACCGACCAGTCCAAGGTTTCCGGGCTCACAGCGTTGCTCCCTCAAGCTCATCAGCCAGGCGCCGCAGGAGCCTCGCCGTGGCTTGTGCTGTGCCTGTGGGAGCCACTGTTACGGATAGGCCGGCCAGGCGGATAGCTGATGGCAGTTGGCCCTCACCGCGCCTTCTCGTCACCACGCATCACAAATCGCTCCGTGGCTTCAAAACATACGGAATCATCAAATCTCAAAAAAAAGTCGAGAGTTTTTCCACAGCCTGCTAGAGCGCTTCCTGATTAGGGCGGGAGCATTGAGCTGTTTTTGGCGCTGTCCCTCAGTTCTGACTGTTGGCCTTGTCACCGCTGATCAGATCAGCGACCGAGAGCCAGCGACAGCAGTCGAAGCCGCGGGTGACTGTGAAGAGGCCTCTCAGAAACGTCCAGGCTTCCGCGTCGTTGACCAAGTGGTGTGTAAGGATGCCGACTGGTTCGCCTGCTGGTGCTGCACGCCTGATGTGCAAGACCACGTCGCGCACGAGCGAGGCGTGATCGCGGCTGCGGCGCGATGCGCGCCAGTCGATCAGGTCGACGTGCGTATTGAAGACCGGGACCGGGGCGTCCGCGCGTACGGTTCCGTGGCACGACAGCGCCCGGTAGCCGAGTTCACGAAGGTGAGGCAGGATGCTGGCGCTGATCCGGTTCCACGGCGGCACCAGCATAGGCACGTGCCTGTCGCCGAATAACTCCGTCATGCGAATGAGGGACACCGAGAGATCACTCAGGACGGCATCAAGCGGCCGATGATCGCCGAGCTCCTGTTTCTTCTGCGTCGCTGGCGCGTGGTTGTCATGCCTCCAGCCGTGGACGACCGGCGTAGCGTGCGAGGCATTCTGTAAAAACCGCGCCAATGCTGGGCTTGAACGTGCCGGAATGGCCGCCACGGCAATGGGGACGGCGAAATCGCCGACGAGATCCACCAGCGTCTGGAGCGCTGCCGCAGGCATCACGGCGTCGTCGTCCCGCAGCCAGAGGCACACGTTGTCCTTCGCTTCTGCCCGCCGCGCGAGTTCGGCGCGGAGCGGCTGCCAGACGATGTCACTGGTCATGCCACCTCCTGGCCATTGCCCGCTCGAGAGCGCGGTCCAGAGTTACCGCAGCGCGGTGCAGTGTTCGCTCGCTGTTGACAAACGCGTGCGCGGCTCTGGCCATGCGCTGTCGGTCAGCATCATATGTAAGCAACCGTCGCACCGCCTGTGCAAATGCGCCGACATCTCCCGGCGACGTCAGGATGCCCGTCACGCCATGCTGGACAACCTCGGGCACACCCGCGGTTTCCTGCGCAACCACAGGAAGACCCACCCCCTGTGCCTCGAGATAGGCCAATCCGTAAGCCTCTCCATATCCCGGCCAAACATAGATACCGCCCTTTTGAAGAATGCCTGACACTTGATCAGGCACAACCTGCCCCAGCCATTCAATGCGGTCTGCAGGGATCGTGCCAAACAATTGTACAACTGTTTCACGCATATTGCCATCGCCCACAACAGACAGGATCCAGGGCAAATCAAGAATGAGCGGCAGCGCCTCGGCCAGCATTCGGAACGACTCAAATTTGTCACCCTTTCGCATCATGGCAACCGTCACCAGCCGATTAGGTGCGTCCCGGCAAGGTGAGTCCGCCAAAGCCGACGTGTCAATAAAGGGCGCCAGCATCTCCAGCTTGGCCTGCGGCGCAATGGCTGCAAGACCGGCCCGGTCACGTTGTGTGAAGCAGAAATTGACGTCGGCCAAAGTCACCGCGGCGACAACCAGCGCCTGGCTTTTTGACCAGACACCGGTGTTCCTGCGGGCTGAATGTGACGCTTCAGCTGTTGCGTAGGGAATGTGAAATTGCGCGGCAAGAGCCGGTCCAACCAGGTCCGGGGCTTTGTAATAGGGATGATAGGTAAACCAGAAATCCGGCGTCCCGGTCTGCTGCCACAACGCCGATAGTCGGCGCAGTTCAATACGCGATTGTGCCTCGATATCGTCCAATGTCGCTGGCGTCGGCTCGGGGATTAAACTGCGTAGGTGGGACGCAATATCCACAACGTGCCCCGCGTGTGTCAGGGCCGCAACCAAAAGCTTGGCCATTTGCCGGTCACCAGACGGCACGGGATGATCGGGATGCTTCAGCGGAGCATAGAATGCAATCTTCATTATGCTAACGGCACGGCTTGTCGGCTCGGATTCTTCAATTCAGACTCCCGCCTTCGCCTTGAGCTGGCTTGCGGCCATGGCATAGCCCCCGGACGCACCGTCGACAAAATGCATGTGATCGCGCGTGAGCACCGATGGCACGATGCACGTCATGAGGGCCGAACTTTGCCGGTGTATGCCAAACATGCAAACCCCGGTGCGGCTGGCTGCCTCCAGCCGCTCTTCAATCTGCATGGATTGGGAAGCGCTCAGATCAACGGTCATCTTTAATCCGTCGTCAAACTTTCTGAAATCTGAGTTCTGCGCCACGTCACGACGATAGAGGCGCGCGTCAAAGCCTTTCACTTTGAGGTTCAGCCCATTCAATATGACGATCAACAGGCATTCCCAAAGTATGCCCAGCTTGCGCCTGAAACGGTGCGTCCCGTCTGTGCTGATCCGTGCTTCATAGTCTGCACCGGCAGTTGATATTGACACGGCAGGTCCCTCCGCCGGAACGGGATGACCACCTCTGTCCTGCGTTCCCGTGAGCCGCAGGATGTCCGAAACAAGCGTCTCGAATTCTGCGCCTGCGGCGTTCGGGCCCGGAACTGCGATCATGGAGAGAATTTCACCGTGACGCGCCTCGATGGGGCTCCAGCGGCAAGACAAACCGGTAAGATCTGGTCGGGTGCCAGGCGGAGCAGGCTTGACAGTGTAGCGCCCTGCCTTCATTTCCTGTTCCGCCCAGCTTGCACCGCCACCAGAAAACATGGCAAAAAATGCATCGGCTCCGACCTGAAACCTGGCCAAACGGACATCGTAACCGTTAGCTCTGATGTCCCGCACTGGAACAATTGCCGTGCGAAGGGTCAATTGCAGTTCTTCAGCGACCAGCGTTTGCACGGCAGCAAGCGCCGCGCGGGTTTTCATTTCTGCGGACCCTGGCACAGCCACAATCGCGCCATCCCCGCCGAAGACAAATGGCACGTCTTTATGGCCCAGGGCGTTGAGAATTGCGGCAATGACACTTGCGCCTGCCATATTGACTGCCTTGTAGCTGCCGGCCTGAATCGTCTTGGTTGATCCGACAATATCAGAAGTTGCCAGCAGCCAACTATCCGGCAGGGACCTGTAATAACTGGGATCAACAACCCCCTCAAACTGCGTGAGGATGGGGAGGCTTTCGAAGAATTTGTCGTTCACATCTTTATTCCCGGAGGTTCATCCGCATTCATGTTTATCGCAAAGCCGAATGGCAGCGTCAAACCCGGCAGTTTCCCCGTTATCAGTTGGCTCTCACGTCAGGCGGTTTCTGCGATTGGCGATGCAAAATGATCAGTTGCTCCGCATCTGACAAAGGCGGATTGACAGGCGCTGTTACGTCAATTGCGCCCAAGGGCGCGCTTTGCGGAAATCTTGGTGTAAGCACGTTCATCGAACGCGTAATCCCGCGCAAAGTTTCTGCGCCGAGCAGAGTCCAGTCTGTATCGCAATAGTTGGCAAACGCGTCACTGGCGATGATTTGCACCGGATATTTTTTTGTGAGGGACTCGACCCGCTGAACTTCATTCGCGGCCGCACCGAAAACTGAAAACGTCATTCGATCAATCAATCCGACGTTGCCAAACATGACGTTTCCGATATGCAGGCCTATGCC
>JAHFPK010000087.1 GCA_023266715.1 Hyphomicrobiales bacterium
GATGGCCGCCACCTGACCTTTTTGGTCTCAACCCAGCTCGCTCCCTGGCAGCGCGCCCAGATCGGCGGCACCAAGGGCCGCATCGAAATTGAAATTCCTTTCAACGCCCCACCCGACAAGCCCAACCGCTATTTCATCCAGGGCATGCAGATGAACGAAGGCCAATGGATTGAACTTCCCGTGTCCGATCAGTACCAGCTGCAGGCGGAAGCTTTTGGCCGGGTCATTCGAAAAGAAGAGAAGGCGGTCTGGGGTGTTGAAGACGCCATCCAGAACATGAAAATAATCGACGCCTTCTTCCGCTCGGAAAAAAGCGGCAAGTGGGAGAGGCCATAACACCTCATCATCCTTATATGCGATGATAGTCACTATTTTTCCTCGCCCCTTGGGGGAGAGGAAGGGGCCCAACACGCCAGTGTTGGGAAGGTGAGGGGGAGCAGGTCTTGCAATTGAATCGCCTGTTCCCCCTCATCCTCCCAAGCTTCGCTTGGGCCCCGCCTTCTCCCCGCTGGGGAGAAAGAAAGTTGGGGGAAATTCGTTTCAAATAAGGTTGATCACGCGCTAATCCCACAATCTCGCCGCGCCTCGCACGCCGCTTTTTTCGCCGTGGTTGGCGCGCACGACCTTGGCCACTGCCGTTCCCGAAAAACTGTAACGCGAGATCAGCGGCGGCAGTTGCTCCACCAGTTCCGGCAATTCATTGAGGCCGCCGCCGATGACAAACACATCGGGGTCGACCACGCAGGCAATATTTGCTGCCACCCGGGCGAAACGGTCCTGCAACCGTTGCAACGAGGCGCTTGCCTTTGCATCGCCCCTGCGCGCCCGCGCCACAATCTCCTTGCTCGTGATATTTTCTCCGGTCGCATGTGAGTGATCGCGCTGCAATCCCGTGCCTGAAACATATTGCTCGGCACATCCCTTCTTTCCACAAAAGCATGGCAGCAACGGCCATTCGCTTTCATTGGGCCACGGGAGGGCCGTGTGGCCAAATTCTCCGGCCTCGCCGTTGGCGCCCACCACCAATTTGCCATTCACCACAAGACCGCCGCCAAGCGCAGTGCCTACGGTGAAGAATGCCACAACCGAATAGCCTTGCCCCGCCCCGTCAATGGCCTCCGAAAGCGCAAAGCAATTGGCGTCATTCTCCATTTTCACATTGCGTCCGATGGCGGTTTCAAGATCGCGCTGAAACGGCTTGCCATTGCAGAACAGAAGATTTGAGTTGCGCCACAAATTCGTTTTGCGCGAATTGGAACCGGGTGACCCGATGCCTACGCTGCCCTCGCCGGCCTCATGCACGAGCGCTCCTATCGCCGAGACCACGCCTTCATATGTCTTGGGCGTCGCCACGCGTTTTTCAAAAACCGTTTCACCCGCAGCCGAAAGTGCGATGGCATCGATCTTCGTGCCACCGAGGTCAATGCCGATGCGGTTGCTCATGTCCGGTTGTAAACATCATCATAGCGGATGATGTCATCCTCGCCGAGGTAATCGCCGAATTGCACTTCAATAATTTCCACCATCCCGTTGCTATTGTTTTCGAGCCGGTGTTTTTGGCCTTTTGGAACATCAATATGTTGCGAGCGTGACAAATCCTGCACCCTGTCACCGACGGTGACGGTCGCAATTCCTGTCACCACCGTCCAATGCTCGCCGCGATGCTTGTGGCTTTGCAAAGACAGCCTGCCGCCCGGATTGACGGCAATGCGCTTCACCTTGAAGCCCGCGCCCTCATCAAGAATATAAAACGATCCCCACGGCCGCGTCTCGCTATACATTGCCAATTCCTTTCAATGCGCCATAGAGTGCGCGAAAATCTCCTAGCCGATCCGCATAGGCTTTGGAAAGTGCGGGGTCAGGCTCCAGACGCATGAGCGGCTTTGGCTTGCTGCAGACCTCGGCCGGCGCTTCTCCCGAAACCGCAAGCCGTGCCAGCCGTGCGGCACCAAAGGCAGCGCCGAGTTCCGCTCCCTTGCAAATTGTTATCCTGCGCTTGAGCACATTTGCGATGAGTTGCACCCAGAATCTGCTGCGCGTGCCGCCGCCAACCACCAGAAGTTCCGCCACGCGCGTTCCGCTTTGCTCCAGAACGTCCTGGCAATCGGCAAGGGATAAAGCCACGCCTTCAAGCACTGCCAGCGCCAAATCCTCCGGCGTTGTGCCCGCATGGAGGCCGTGAAAGGCAGCCCGTGCATGGGGATCGTTATGGGGTGTGCGTTCTCCGCTGAGATAGGGCAGAAAAAGAATGCGCCCCGGTCCGTGATAGCGCCGTTGGGTTCGTTGCAAAAGATTTTGAATGTTTCCACCCTGCAGGATTTCACTCAGCCAGTTAAGCGGACCGGCCCCGTTCAACAGCGCTGCAACCTGATACCAGAGATCGGGCAGGCCATGGCACGGGGCCTGTATCATCTGTTCGGGGCGCGGGCGGAAATTCTTCGTTGTCACAAAATACTGTGCTGAGGTTCCAAGCGAAATAAACCCGTCGCCGTCATGAATGGCGCCAATGCCAATGGCTGAGGCAGCGGCATCGCCGGCCCCCGCTGCAATCGGAAGTCCCGAAGGCAGGCCAAGAAGGTGGGCCGCCGATTTGGAAAGTTGGGCGGATGCTTTTAGCCCCTCGTCTATGCGGGGAAGATTTTCAAGCTTGATGCCGCAAGCCTCCATTAGAACCGGCGACCATTTCCGCTGGCCAACATCGAGAAGCAGCATGCCGGAGGCATCGCAAGGATCGGTGATGAACGCATTGCTCATTTTGAAACGCAGAAAATCCTTGGGCGCTAAAAGCATGGCAAGGCGCTTGAAAATCTTTGGCTCATGGGCCTGGAGCCAAAGAAGCTTTGGTGCGGTGAAGCCGGCGACGGCGGTAACACCGGCGATTTGTCCAATAGTGGGAACTTTCTTGTTGAGGTCCGCCGCTTCCAGCCATGCGCGCCCGTCATTCCAAAGGATTGCCGGACGTAGCACCTCTCCAGCCGCATCCAGAGCGACAGCCCCATGCATTTGCCCGGAAAGCCCGATGGCGGAAATGCGCGACCATTCGTTTCTGTGCTTGAAACGAAGAATTTTGCAGGCCTTTTGCAATCCGGCCCACCAGTCCTTTGGGTTTTGTTCTGACCACAGGGGCTGCGGCCGCGCAATCGGCAATTTGACTTCAGTGAGCCCTACAACGCGTTGTTTATGATCGGTAATTATGCACTTGAGCGTCGTGGTCCCGAGGTCGATGCCAAGATAGGTGGAAATGCTGAAAGCCATGGTCGCCCATATAAATAGGTCGTTCCAACCCTTGTCTACAGAGCAATTGACGGGCAAGCCAAGCCTCGTTATAAGCCGCCCATCTCAATGACTGGGAATGCTGGGCTATTGGCAAATCGCTGATAGCTTTTATGTTATTCCGGTTTGTTTGATCCGCTTAAAGTGATTAGGAAAGTTAAATGGCCAATACGAAGTCGGCAAAGAAGGCAACGCGGGCTTCCGCCCGCCGCGCCACAGTAAACAAAAACCGGGTGAGCCGGGTTCGCGGCTCTGTCCGCAAGGTGGAAGAAGCCATCAGCGCGGGAAACAAGCAGGCCGCGGAAGTTGCCATGAAGGCTGCGGAGCCGGAGCTCATGCGCGGCGCCCAGAAGGGCATTTTCCATAAGAACACCGCTTCGCGCAAAATTTCGCGCCTTGTCAGCCGTATCCGGGCTCTTATCGCCTGATATTTATCCACATATCTTTTTGAAAACGCGCCGTGATTTGCTCCGGCGCGTTTTTGTTTGTCCGCTGACTGACTAACTTTGGCACAATTTTTATTTATATTACAAAGGCTTGAGCAATCGGGGTTGCAGCTCGCGCCAGCCTGCACGTGATTGCCCGGATTCGCGCGGCCTTTTCTTTTGATGTTGCAATGCACCGGATTTACCGGCAGCGCCTCGTCACAGTGTGATTCACAAAGGCACATCATAGAGTTAGCAAAAGTCAATAATTTTTGCCGAAAACCGCCGCATCTCCAAGCTCGCTCCGTGTACGGAACAACACGGGATTCATCTTGCAGTGTGTCACTTTGCTTTTGTAGGTTCCGCCTGAACGCTGCTGACGGACGGCCAGAATGCAGCGAGTCATAATAAGTGTGGGATGCGTGAAATGAAATGTCAGAATGTGGGGCTATTTTCTGACACGGAGTCCAATTGGGCGTTTAAGGGCGGGTAGGTTCTCCAAGTTGTAAGTTTGAGGCGTCGTACAGGCGTGGATTGTTCTTTGTGTGAAGAACGATGCCAAATTTTTGTGTCTGAAGCGTCCAAAGAAATTTGATTTGAAGCAATGCAACGAGAGAGTGCACAGAAAAATGACTGAATTAACAGTTGACCTGAAACAGAAATGGCAGCGCGTTTTGCAAAGGCTGCGCGCCGAATTGGGAGACGATCTTTTTACCAGCTGGTTTGGCCGCATGGATGCGGAAGATCTCAATAACCTGAAACTTATCGTCTCGGTTCCGACCCGCTTTCTGAAGAGCTGGATTGAGAACCACTATGTGGCCAAGCTGCAAAAAGTTGCGGAATTCGAGTTCGGCCAGCTTGATACCGTTCAAGTGCGCGTGCGCGGCCAGGTCACTCCGCCCCGTGCTGCCGAAATTGCCGAGCGGCCGGTTGAAAAATCCCGCGCCTCATTTGATGAGCAACGGGCAGGTGCCAATTCGCACGCCGGCTTTCTGAATCACGGTGAGCGCAACACGCCGCTCGATTCAACCCAGACCTTTGACAGCTTTGTGGTGGGAACCTCCAATCAGTTGGCCCATGCGGCGGCTTGCCGTGTAACGGACGCCAGCCATGGCGCACCCGTCACCTTCAATCCCCTGTTCATTCATTCCGCTGCGGGCCTTGGCAAAACCCATCTGCTGAATGCCATTGGCCACCGCATCCGCGACATTCATCCCGAGCGCAAGATCCTGTTCCTGACCGCCGAGCGTTTCATGTACAGTTTCATCCAGGCGCTCCGCCAGCGCGATACGCTATCCTTCAAGGACCAGTTCCAGTCCGTCGATGTGCTGTTGATTGACGACTTCCAGTTCCTGCAGGGCAAGACCATGCAGCAGGAATTCTGCCACACGTTTAATTCGCTGGTGGATTCCAGGCGGCAGGTGATTGTGGCGGCCGATGTGCCGCCATCCCAGCTTGATACCATTGACCAGCGCATGCGCTCCAGGCTCATGGGCGGCCTTGTCATTGATATTGAACTGCCCGATCTCGAATTGCGCCGCAAAATTGTCTTGAGCCGTTACGTCGCGATGAACAGCCGCGATCATTCGGTCGTGATTCCCGATGAGGTTCTGGAATTTGTCGCCAACCGGATAACCGGCGGGGGCCGCGAGCTTGAAGGTGCCTTGAACCGGGTGGTTGCCTATCAGCAGTTCAACAGGTCGGCGATCACGCTTGATCTCGCCTCCATGGTCCTGCGTGACATGTCGGCCAACCCCGATCAATGCCGGATCAAGATTGATGACATTCTGAAAATCGTCGGGCGTCATTTCAATGTGGCGCGCACCGATCTTCTCTCGCCGCGCCGCGCCCGTTCCATTGTGATGCCCCGCCAGGTAGGCATGTATCTCGCCAAGAAAATGACCTCGCGCTCGCTTCCTGAAATCGGCCGCAGGTTCGGGGGCAGGGATCATTCAACCGTGCTCCATGCGGTGCGCAAGATTGATGACGAGATCAAGACCGATGACAGGCTGGCCAAGGAAGTGGCCCTGCTGATCCGCCTGGTTGAACAACAGTAGTTTTCCACAGAAAGTCTTGAACGCCGCGCGCTTTCGGGCCATTGTTTGCGGCCCAGCCATGGGCGGGGTGCAAGGACAGGGGTATTTCCGTTATGCGTGTGACGATTGAACGATCTTCGTTTCTCAGGGCGCTCAATCATGTGCAAAGTGTGGTGGAACGCCGCAATACCATCCCGATCCTGTCCAATGTCCTGATCCAGGCCGCCGGCGCCAATCTGCGTTTGACAGCCACCGATCTTGATATCGAAATTGTTGAAACGGTGAGCGCCGAAGTGGGCCGCGAAGGGGCCGCAACCGTTCCCGCCCATATGCTTTATGACATTGTGCGGAAGCTCCCGGAAGGGGCCCAGCTTGAGCTCGAACAGGGGCCCGATGCGGGCCGGATTTCGATTTTTGCCGGCAAGTCGCGCTTCTCGCTGCAGGCCCTGCCGCCGGAAGATTTTCCCGATCTCGCCAGCGGCGAACTGGCCAATACCTTCGCGCTCCCGGTTGACGAGCTCAAGGGTCTTATCGAGAAAACCCGCTTTGCGATTTCAACCGAGGAAACCCGTTATTATTTGAACGGCATCTATTTGCACGAGGTGCCGGCAGGTGCGCTGCTGCGCGCCGTGGCAACCGATGGCCACCGTCTGGCCCAGGCCCAGGTGGCGTTGCCCAAAGGCGCCAAAGGCATGCCCGGCATTATCGTTCCGCGCAAGACCGTGCTCGACGTGGTGAAATTGCTCGAGGGCGAAGAGGGCGAGGTTGAAATCGCCCTGTCCTCGTCGAAAATCCGCTTCTCCGTTGGCCAGTTAGTGCTGACCTCGAAGCTGATCGACGGCACCTTCCCCGATTATGAGCGGGTCATTCCGCGCAACAACGACAAGGTGCTCGACGTTGACACCAAAACCTTCGCCGATGCGGTTGACCGCGTGTCAACAATTTCCATGGAAAAGGGCCGCGCCGTTAAGCTCAACATTTCTGCCGGCAAATTGACGCTGACCGTCAACAATCCGGATTCAGGTTCAGCCGAAGAGGAAATGCCGGTTGAGTATGGCCATGATCCCATCGATATCGGTTTCAACGCGCGCTATTTGCTCGATGTGGCAAGCCAGGTGAAGGCCGACCACATCAGTTTCCACCTGGCCGACGCCGGCTCGCCTACCATTGTGCGTGACCCCGGTGACGATCAGGCCCTCTATGTTTTGATGCCCATGCGGGTGTAAACCAATCCCCGCTGTGACTGATTCATCTCTGCTTGCGCTGACCCGTCTGACCCTCACGAATTTTCGCAATTATTCCGGACTGCGGCTGGATGTTTCAGCGCATCTCATTGCCCTTTCGGGCCCCAATGGAGCCGGCAAAACCAATCTGCTTGAAGCCATTTCCCTGCTCTCGCCGGGGCGCGGCCTCCGGGGTGCCAATTTTGATGAACTTGCTGGTCTCGGCAACGCCGCCTCCTGGGCGATTGCAGCGGAAGTCAATACGCCCCTGCATGAGGTAAAACTTGGAACCGGCTGGAGTCTTGCCTCGGATGAGGCCGACTATGCCGCTGCGGGCCGCGTGGTGATCATTGATGGCCATGTGCAGAAGAGTTCAGGGGCACTGGGCGACTATATACGCATGCTGTGGCTCACGCCTGCCATGGACCGCCTCTTTGCCGGGCCTGCAGGCGATAGAAGACGGTTTTTGGACCGGTTGGTGGCAACCTTTGATCCCCAGCATTCCTCCCGTGTGGCGGTGTTTGAAAAAGTCATGCGCGAACGCAATCTCCTGCTCCACGATTCCCGCACCGACGCCGTGTGGCTGGCAAGCCTCGAGGCCCATATGGCGGAAGCCGCCGTGGCCATTGCCGCCGCCCGCCTTGGCGCGATTGAGGCCTTGCAGAAGCACATTCATGACACAAGATCTGAGAGCGTCTTTCCCTGGGGCCTGATCAGCATTGAAGGCGAGATTGAAAGCCTTGTGGCGGCCATGCCGGCCGTGCGCGCCGAGGACGAATATCGTAGACTGCTGGCTGATTCGCGGACCCCTGACCGGGCCGCGGGCCGCACCCTGAGAGGAACCCATAGAAGTGATTTTATCGTCATCCACGGACCCAAATCCATGCCCGCCGGACAATGCTCAACGGGCGAGCAAAAAGCCCTGTTGATAGGCCTTATTTTGGCCCACGCGCGTGCAGTTAAAGCTGTGGCAAACGTCGCTCCTGTGCTACTATTGGACGAGGTCGCAGCCCACTTGGACAGGCAGCGCAGGGAGGGGCTTTTTGCCACTCTTTCGGCGTTGGGAAGTCAAGCCTGGATGACGGGAACAGACGGCCATTTGTTTGAAGGACTTGCCGCCGGTGCCCAGTGTTTTCACGTGGATGCTGGAACCCTGAAAGAGATGAAGAGAGCCTGATGCCACAAGCCGCCGCCAGCAACGAAGCGAAAATCCAAGCCTATGACGCCGATTCGATCAAGGTCTTGAAAGGCCTTGATGCGGTGCGCAAGCGCCCTGGCATGTATATCGGCGACACCGACGATGGCTCGGGCCTCCATCACATGGTCTATGAGGTTGTCGACAACGCCATTGACGAAACGCTGGCGGGCCATGCCGACCGCATAACCGTGACCCTCAATGCCGATGGCTCCTGCACGGTGACCGATAACGGCCGCGGCATTCCCATCGACATCCACAAGTCCGAAGGCGTGTCTGCTGCCGAAGTCATCATGACCCAGCTCCATGCCGGCGGAAAGTTTGACCAGAATTCCTACAAGGTGTCCGGCGGCCTCCATGGCGTTGGCGTGTCGGTGGTGAACGCGCTCTCCATCTGGCTGAAGCTCATCATCTACCGCAACAACAAAATCCACCGCATTGACTTCACCAATGGCGACGCCGATGGTCCTTTGAAAGCCTTCGGCAGCGCCGAAGGCAAGCGCGGCACCGAAGTTACCTTTTTGCCAAGCCCCGCCACCTTTACCAAAACCGAATTTGATTTCGCCACCATTGAACACCGCCTGCGCGAACTCGCCTTCCTGAATTCCGGCGTGCGCATCTTGCTGGCTGATCGCCGTGGCGTTGAGCCCAAGGAAGTGGAACTCCACTACGAAGGCGGCATTCAGGCCTTCGTGCGCTACCTCGACCGCACCAAGCAGGCCGCCCTCAAGGATCCCATCATGATCCGTGGCGAGAAGGACGGCCTTACGGTGGAGTGCTCCCTGTGGTGGAATGACAGCTACCATGAGAACGTGTTGTGCTTCACCAACAACATTCCCCAGCGCGACGGCGGCACCCATTTGGCGGGCTTCCGCGGGGCGCTCACCCGCGTGATCAACACCTATGCCGCCACCTCTGGCATTGCGAGGAAAGAAAAGGTGGCGATCTCTGGCGATGACGCGCGCGAGGCTTTGACGTGCGTATTGTCGGTAAAAGTTCCGGACCCGAAATTTTCATCGCAAACCAAGGACAAGCTGGTGTCCTCGGAAGTGCGCCCCGTGGTCGAAAGCCTGGTGAATGAGCAATTGGGTGCCTGGTTTGAGGAGCATCCCAGCGAAGCCCGGATCATCGTCAGCAAGGTTGTGGAAGCGGCAGCGGCGCGCGAAGCCGCCCGCAAGGCGCGTGACCTCACGCGCCGCAAGGGTGCCCTCGATATGGCGGGCCTTCCCGGCAAGCTGGCGGAATGTCAGAACCGCGATCCAGCGCAGACGGAAATTTTCATTGTCGAGGGCGATAGCGCCGGTGGCTCCGCCAAGCAGGCGCGCAACCGTGAAAACCAGGCCGTGCTGCCCTTGCGCGGAAAAATCCTCAACGTCGAACGCGCCCGCTTTGACAAGATGCTGTCATCGGCCGAAATCGGCACGCTGATTACCGCGCTCGGCACCGGCATTGGCAGGGATGAGAAGGGCGATGGCTTCAATATCGAAAAGCTGCGCTACCACAAGATCATCATCATGACCGATGCTG
>JAHFPK010000088.1 GCA_023266715.1 Hyphomicrobiales bacterium
TGGGAGACAAGGTAGTGAGCCACGGAATTGGCCCTGCGGCTTGAGAGTTCCTCGTTGTATTCGTCGGAGCCATCGGAGTCGGTGTGGCCGTTCACATCGACCAGCGTCTGGTTGAATTCGCGCAGGACGATGGCGACTGAATTCAACACATTATAGAAGTTCGGCCTGATATCCGATTGATCGGTGGCGAAGGTAATGTTGGACGGCATGTTAAGAATGATGTTGTCGCCATTGCGGGTGACGGAGACGCCCGTACCTTCAAGACGCTGGCGCAATTTGGCTTCCTGATTGTCCATGTAAAGGCCAACGCCACCTCCCGCTAGTGCTCCCAGGCCGGCACCAATCAACATGGCCTTGCGTGTCTTCACATTTGTGGTGGTGCCCAGAAGTGCGCCCGCCGCCGTGCCGAGCAGGGCACCAGTGCCCGCCCCGATCGCGGTGTTGGAAACCTTTTGTTCGCCAGTATAGGGATCGGTCGAGCAGGCGGTGATCAGGAATGACGCGGCGGTCAGGGCGATAATGGCGTGTTTCATGGAATCCCTCGAAAGAATATGGGGCCTATTTAAGGTCACTTGTGGCCGGATTATGGTTAACGCAAGGTTTACTCGGCGGCGAGCGTGGTTTCGTCCACCAGGAAGCCGCCGGACTGGCGTTTCCAAAGACTGGCATAGAGGCCATTGCGCTTGAGAAGCTGCTTGTGGGTTCCTTCTTCCACGATCCGGCCCTTGTCCATGATGATCAGACGGTCCATGGCGGCGATAGTTGAAAGCCGATGGGCCACGGCGATCACGGTTTTGCCTTCCATCAGGGTATAGAGATTTTCCTGGATGGCGGCCTCGACTTCGGAATCAAGTGCGCTGGTTGCCTCATCGAGAACAAGGATGGGGGCGTTCTTAAGCAGCACGCGGGCGATGGCGATGCGCTGGCGCTGGCCGCCGGAGAGTTTCACGCCGCGCTCACCCACATGGGCGTCGTAACCTTTGCGGCCCTTGGGATCGATAAGATTGGCAATGAATTCATCGGCGTGGGCTTTGTGTGCGGCAGCTTCCACATCGGCAAACGCCGCGTCGGGCATGCCGTAGCGCAAGTTATCGATCACGGAGCGGTGGAGCAGGGAGGTATCCTGCGTCACCACGCCGATGTTGGCGCGCAGCGATTCCTGGGCCACCTGCGAAATGTCCTGGCCATCAATGCGAATGGAGCCGCTTTCGAGATCATAAAAACGCAACAACAGATTGGCGAGGGTGGACTTGCCAGCGCCGGAGCGGCCAACGAGGCCCACTTTCTCACCGGGGTTTACCGTGAGTGAAAAATTGTCCACAACCAAACGGCCATGCTCGGGTGTTGGCTTGCCGTAATTGAAACGCACCGTATCAAAAACGATTTCACCCTTGGTCACTGTCAATGGTTTGGCGTTGGGCACATCAGAAACCAACCGGTCTCGAGCAATGGTTTCAAGACTGTCCTGGATAATGCCAATATCCTCAAAGAGGCCCGCGACTTCCCAGATGATCCATTGCGACATGGCCTTGAGGCGTAGCGTAAGACCGATAGAAAAGGCAATCGCACCGATGGTTATGGCATTGGTGTACCAAAGCCAGATCGAAAGGGCCGACATCATGAAAATGAGAACGCCGCTCAGCAGGCTCAGGGCAGACGTCATGAAGGTGGACATGCGCATGGATTTGTAAACGGACTCGAGCATCCACCCCATGCCTTCCCTGGCGTAGGCATCTTCGCGGTCCGCATGGGCGAAGAGTTTGACGGTCGAGATGTTGGTGTAGCTGTCGACCACGCGACCCACGACAAGGGAGCGCATGTCGGCCTGGATTTCAGACAGTTTGCCAAGGCGAGGCACGAAGTACCAGCAGCACACGGCATAGCCGCCGAGCCAGACGAACAGCGGCACCATGAGCCAAAGATTGCTTGAGGCCACGAGAAAGAGGGCGCCGATGAAATAGACCAGAACGTAAACCACCACTTCGGTGATTTTCATTACGGCATCGCGCACCCCGAGGGCCGCCTGCATCACCTTGGTGGCAACCCGGCCGGCGAAATCATTATGGAAAAAATCCATGCTCTGACGCAGCACGTAGCGGTGGGCCAGCCAGCGAATGCGCATGGCGAAATTTCCGCGCAGGCCCTGATGGGAAATTGATTCCGATATGAAATTCAAAATGGGCAGGACAAACAGGACAAGGCCGCCCATCAGGGCAAGATGCAGGCCATTTGCCTGCCAAAAGTTGACGCGGTCGGCCTTGGCCAACAGGTCCACCAGATTTCCGATGAAGGCAAAGAGATAGACTTCAATGAAAGCAATGCCGGTTGAAAAGGCGATTGAGGCAATCAACAGGGGCAGAAACGGCCTGGTGTAATGATAGGCAAATTCCAGCAGCCGGGGCTTGGGCTTTTCGGCCCGGTCCTCAGGGAACGAATCGACATAGTTTTCAAGCCACGAAAAAAACCGGGAAATCATGGCCGGGTTATAGCGCTTTCACTTTACCGTGGTCAAAGCCACGAATGTATTTGGGGAGAAAATGGGCCAAATCTAACCACCGGGAATCCGGAAAACTTGAGTCTTATGAAGCAATTGCATAGGTTTGCTGCGCCAATGGATGAGCTCTTTGGGGCAGTTTGCCTGAATTTATGCCGATCATCGTGCTAGAGACTGCCGAAATGCCCTCTTCCGCCCGTCTCATTCCCCTGATCATTGCCTCGGCCCTCTTTATGGAAAACATGGATGCGACGGTGATTGCCACCGCGCTTCCGGCCATTGCAACAGACCTTGGCACCGATCCCATTGTGCTGAAACTGGCTTTCACAACCTATCTTTTGAGCCTTACCATTTTTATTCCCGTCAGCGGCTGGTTTGCTGACCGATTCGGGGCGAAGCTCGTGTTCCGGACCGCCATTGCCGTGTTTATGGTGGGTTCCATTGCCTGCGGATCTTCCCAGTCCTTGGGCTGGCTCATTGCGGCGCGGGCCCTGCAGGGCTTGGGCGGCGCCATGATGGTGCCGGTTGGACGCATCATCATCCTGCGGACGGTTTCGAAGGCCCAACTGGTGGATGCCCTGGCCTGGCTTACGGTTCCGGCCCTCATCGGCCCTTTGGTCGGGCCTCCTGTCGGCGGGTTCATCACCACCTATTTTGACTGGCGCTGGATATTCTGGATGAATATTCCCTTCGGCCTGCTGGGGATAATGCTTGCCACGCGGCTGATGCCGAACACCCCCGCGGAAACAGTTCCGCCTCTGGATTTCCGTGGTTTCCTTCTTTCCGCGCTAGGGCTTTCTTCACTAGTGTTTGGCTTTACCATTGTCGGCCGCGGTATGTTGCCCGACTATGCGCTCGCTACCCTGATTATTTTTGGAAGCATTTGTTTGGCGCTCTACGTGCGTCACGCCCTGTCCAATCAAGATCCAATTCTTGATCTCCGCCTTTTGCGAATTCACAGTTTTCGGGCCGGTGTCGCCGGGGGCAGTTTTTACCGCATCGGTGTCGGGGCAATTCCGTTTCTCCTGCCGCTCATGTTTCAGCTCGGCTTTGGTTTTTCAGCTTTTCAATCCGGCATGCTGATGTGTTCGGCGGCGGCTGGCGCGATTGCGATGAAATTCTCGACGGCCCGGTTGCTCCGCCGGTTTGGTTTCCGGAGGCTGCTCGTTGCAAACGGTCTCGTGTCTTGCGGGGTCATGGCGACCTACGGCTTGTTTACGGCCATGACGCCTTTTGTCTTGATTTCGCTTCTCTTGTTGATCGGCGGATTCTTGCGGTCACTCCAGTTCACAGCCCTGAATGCCTTGTCTTACGCCGATATTGACCGGGATGAGGTGAGCAGGGCCACAAGCCTTTACACTGTGGCGCAGCAGGTTTCCCTTTCGGCAGGGGTTGCGATTGCTGCCTTCATTTTGGAATCGGTGCAGGTCTTGCGTGGCACCCGGGACATTCTGGCAACCGATTTTTCAGCGGCGTTTCTTATTGTTGCAGGCGTGGCCGCATTTTCCGTGTTGCAATTCCGCTGGCTTGGGATTGACGCAGGGGCCTCGGTTATTTGGCGGCGTATTCCACCGCTTCGGGAGAGTACCTCGGAAAGACACGCCGACCTGTGAAACCTTTTCCCAAATTGGGCCGTATTTGTGGTTGAGTGAGGGTATCATGGATCGTCGCGCTGTTTTGAAATATGCCGGATTTTCTGCTATCGGCCTGGTTATCGGGAGCCGTTTTAGCCTTGCCGAGACGTTCGAGATCAGCAAGACCGAAGACGAGTGGAGGGCCTTGCTCACCCCTGAGCAATATGCCGTGTTGCGCGAGGAAAACACCGAGCCGCCCAATAGCAGCCCGCTCCTGGATGAGCATCGCAAAGGCACGTTCGCCTGCGCGGGGTGCGACCTGCCGCTCTACTCATCGGACACAAAGTATGACAGCGGCACGGGCTGGCCGAGCTTCTTTGATGTTCTGCCCAATGCGGTTGGCGAGAAGGAAGACAACACCCTGTTCACCAAGCGCACTGAAGTCCATTGCCGCCGCTGCGGCGGCCACCTAGGCCATGTGTTCGAGGACGGTCCGCAGCCCACGGGCCTGCGCTATTGCATGAACGGGCTGGCATTGATGTTTGTGCCGAGCGTCGCGTGACCTGAGCTCACTCAGGTTGCATATTTTCGCCAGATCGCGCCAAGTATGTTTGAATAGTCGTCAGTCCAGACGGACACGTTTTTGTTCGCAGGTTGCTTCCATCCGGCTTCTTCATTGAATTTGGCAAGGGTTTCCGGCTTGCGCGCAAGAATTACAACGGCTGAAGGTACCGGTTCTCCGAGTGACGTTGGCCTAGCGGCCTGGCTGCGCGTTTTTATGGCCAAGTTGGCATCATGTGCCACGGCCGAAATAACACTTTGCAATTCCATATGGCGATTTGATACGTGAAAAATCAAAAGCCCGTCGTCTTTGAGGCGCGAGATATAAAGGGCCACGGCCTCGCGCGTCAGCAGATGGATTGGAATCGTATCCGACGAGAACGCATCAATGAGCAAGTAGTCAAAGTCTGAGGTTGGCTGCTCGGCAAGTGTCAGGCGCGCGTCACCCAGGATGATTTTGGCTGCTGGCGCGCATTTTGCCAGAAAACCAAACTGATGTGGATCTTCGGCTATTTTGACGACAACCGGATCAATCTCAAAGTAGGTCCACCGGTCATCTTTCATTCCATTACAGGCATGGGCGCCGGTTCCGAGGCCGACCACGGCAATATCACGGCCATTGGCACGGGCAGGCAGCAACTGGAGCGTTTGCGCGAGGACTCCCTTGGGGTGATAGTAAGTGAGCGGCGTGACGGGACCGGTGTAGGTAGAACCGTCAGGATTCTTGATCCTGACCGCACCGTGTACTGTTGTTCCGTGCGACAGCACGCGGAACTGCCCATTTTCCTCCAGCGAAATTTTGTGAACGCCAAAGAATGACCGCTCATAAGACGTATTTTGAATGCCCGCAGGGGATATCTCCCAGGCCATAAGCGCCGCAATAATGAGTGCGGCCCTTGCCAGTTGGTGAACATAGAAGCCAATGATCACAATGCTCATCACCGCCATGAGATATTTGAGATAGGCACCTGAATTGATAAAGTCATATCCACGAAACACGTAGATGCCTGCCGCCACCAACAATCCCAAACCAAGGACTGGCAAAGTCTCGTTTGTGATTTCCTTGCGCGAGGCGCGAAGCACGGCGGGATGGGCCAGCATGACAAGGCCTATGAGAATGGGGTATTCCAAGATGCGATTAAAAGTATGCGGGGCCAGCAGACCGGAGAAGATGCCACCGAGAACGCCGCCAAAGGACATCCACAAGTAAAATTGGGTGAGGTGTTCAACCTGAGGGCGGCGGTTGTAAAGCCGCTGGTGATACATCAGGGCTGTAACGAAGAAGAATCCGAGGTGTATCGTGCAATTCAGAAGGATGTTGAACTGGATTACCTCGGATAGAATGACCAGGCCTGCCAGGATTGGCACAAGGTGGTTCACGGCTTTTGCGGGGATAAGCGGCCGGTCACGGAAGATCAGAACGAAAGTCAGCAGGTACAGCGCGAGCGGGATCACCCACAGGAATGGTGCAGGCGCTATGTCGGTGGAGATGTGGGCGGTGACAGCCACCAGCAAAGCCGACGGAATGAATGAGAGCCAGATGTATTCGCCGATCAAACGTTTCTTTGGCCCTGCAACTTTTGTGGGCTGTATGAAAGCTGCAAGCTGGTTTGTACTTGTCGTTTGCATAATGTAACCCGCAGAGGTGATCAGCAGGGCAAGGACGACAAAGCCGATTGACCAGCCGAGGGATTGCTGCGGCAGGCGCAAGGTGGTTTCAAAGACCAGGGGGTAAAGCAGCAGCGCTGCGAATGACCCCAAATTTGAAGCGGCATAGAGAAAATATGGATTGCCGGCATCCTTGTGCCGGGTGCGTGCGAACCATGCTTGCAACAGCGGACCATTTCCAGCCACGGCAAAAAAAGGCAATCCGACAGAAAAGGTGAAAACGCCGATCAGCCAAAAGGCCTGGCCTTCAGCCGGCGGTTTCCCCAGGCCCGACGCAATGGAAATCGGCAAGGCAAAGAAAGTTACCAGGAGAAGGCCGATGTGCACATAGATGGCAGTACGCGGGGACAGGTAGCGGGTAGACAGGTGTGCATAGAGATAGCCCATGAGCAGCAAGGCTTGAAAAAACACCATCGCAACCGACCACACGCCGGGAGAGCCGCCGAGTTGCGGCAGTATCATTTTGGTGAACATGGGCTGGACTGCAAAAAGCAGGAAGGCCGAGGTGAATATGGCTAATGTGAAGACGGCACGCGCGGCGGTGTTTAGAGCATCAACGCTGGCCCGAATGGCAGGCTTGGCTTCTGAGACAAGTTGCATGCACTGACGCCTTCCATTGCTCAAAACGAAAGGTCTAAGTGGACTTTCTTAAGACGGAATTAACTTCTATCTGAACCAGAATTTAGCAAAAAACCCGCATAATTCTGACTGTTTTCGGTCCTGTAGATTTTGACTTTCTCGCCTCTACGCCCCTGTCACACTACGCCCCGTCTAGTACAGCAGCTCCTATCAGTCGTTCCGAGGTCACAAAGAATATCTGGACGGGAGGCTCCACAGGACGAATGCGTTCCCCTACCAGCACACCAACGAGTGTCGCCTGGTATTTTATGAACGAAATGCCGCGGTTTATCTCGCCAATGATAAAGGGGCGAATGATCATGTACTGCACCTTGTCAGCCAAGACACATGCAATTATTTTCTCGTTCGTCAATTCCACGGCTGCCTGCGGGGTCAGGTTCAGCGCCATGTGAGCGAGGGTTTCATCAATCTGGGCTTCGGTATTGCAGAACAGCCCGTGGAGAATGTGGCCCTGTTTTGCTTGGGCGTTGGCGCCAAGCGCCACAGCGATCAGTGCAATGAAGAAGAGCTTTTTCATATGAGACTCCTTAAGGGTTGCAGTGTCCCGTAACGGCAAAACTGACAGGAGCACTTGCTGCATGACGATCCGTTGTACCGTGATGGCAGTGCGAGAAATCCGACTCATGCAAGAGTCCTCCCTGCTACGTCCCGCAATTCAAACCCAGACTCGCAATATTTGCGTGAAACTGCCGTGAAGCTTGTTTGCCCCCTTCGTGAAATCGGCGTAGTATCCGTCCGCAACGATTGGCGCCGGACTCCTTTGACATGGACACGCGAGTTCAACCGACGTTTCAGATTCGCATGTTTGGCGGCTTCGAGTTGAGTGCTGCCAACGGCAACAGCCTCGCACCGCCGCGCAGAATACTACGCGCCCTGATTGCACTTCTGGCGCTGGCGCCGCCCACAGGATGGCCCAGGGAAGACCTTACCACTCTGCTGTGGGGCGACCGCGATGGCGAGCAGGCGCGCGCCAGCCTGCGCCAAGCATTAGCTGAACTGCGTCGTTTCATGGGCGATACTTGTGTGCTATCCGGCCGCGAAACGGCGATACTTGATTCCGCGGCCGTCAGTGTTGATGCGGTCGAGTTCTCGCGGTTGGTGAAGACCGGAGAACTTGAAAAGGCGGCAGCACTGTATTGTGGCGAGTTGCTTGAGGGTGTGAGACTCCCCGGTCACGCTTTCGACGACTGGTTACTGATCGAGCGCACCCGTTTTCACGACATGGCCACCGGAGTCCTCAGTCGATTGCTCGCCACGCAGTCTGGCGAGGCCGCGCTCGCCACGGCCCAGCGATTGTTGCAGATCGACCCGTTACGCGAGGAGACACACCAGGCGTTGATGCGGGTCTATGCGGAACAGGGGAAACGGTCGCAGGCGCTGCGCCAGTACCAGATCTGCCGTGACAGTTTGCAGCGAGAACTCGGCGTGAGGCCGGATGCGGAAACCGAGCGGCTGTGCAAGGAGATTCAGTCGGGGTGGAAGGTAATTCCGGCACCGACCCGTCCTGTGGAGGATGAGGTGCAGGCGGAAGAATTGCCGACGGTGGCGACGCGGATGCCGTCCCAGTTGCAAATTATTGCCGCAGGGGCACTGGTGTTCATGCTGGCAGTTGGAACTGCGTGGTGGGGTTCGCGGGAAGCCGCGCCTGGCCTCAAGCCCGTGGTCGCGGTGTTGCCGTTTGACGATCTGGTTGGCGATAAAGACTCACACAGGTTGGCTCTAGGCCTCACGGAAGACATCATCACCGATCTCGCGCGCTTTCCTGAATTCAAGGTCCTCGCCCGCAATACCATCGAAGGCTACGACGGCAAGAAGATCAATCCGATAAAAGCTGGTTTGGAGCTGCATGCAGGCTACGTGGTCGAAGGTTCTATTCAACGTCAATTAGACCGTGTACGGATTTCCGCGCAGTTGTTCGAGGCCAGCACAGGCAATGGATTGTGGTCGCAGCGCTGGGATCGGCCTGACAAGGACTTGTTTGCCATTCAATCCGAAATTTCTGAGCAGGTTGCCAATAGGCTCGGTGGTGGCAATGGCCTGATCCAGGAGGCGGGCCGGATCGCCGCGCACCGTAAGCCGCCCGGCAATCTCTCAGCTTACGAGTTGTATCTTCTCGGCACCGAGAAGCTTGAACAGATCAACCGCACCGATGTGGAGGAGGCGATCAGGCTGCTTAACCGCGCGGTTGAGATCGATCCTGGCCTTGCCCGCGCCTGGGTGGAACTTCATCATTCCCATGTGGTCCTCGCAAATTTTGGCGTGGACATGGCGGGCAATTATAAGCTCGCCAACGAAGCGGCCGGGCGTGCCGTCAGGCTCGATCCGAGCGATGCCGAGGCACATTCGGTTTATGGCATGAGCCTTGGCTATTCCAACGATCTCGTGGGCGCCAAGGCGGAATTCGATGCTGCTCTTCGCATGGCCCCTAACCAGTTTGAGATTCTGACTTTCTATATTTCATGGGCTTCCACCTTCGGCGAGGCTGAACGCGGAGCCCAACTGGTCGAAGAGGCAGTGCGCCTTAATCCCAGTTATCCAATGTGGGCCGCCAGACCCTTTGCCTATGCCTATTTCATGGCTGGCCGCTATGAGGATGCCTCGCGCATGATGGACCGCCTGGAGACGAAAACTCTGGGTACCTGGCTGTGGCCTTACCGTGCCGGAGCACTGGCGGCACTCGGGCGCAAAGCGGAGGCAAAGGCA
>JAHFPK010000379.1:0-800 GCA_023266715.1 Hyphomicrobiales bacterium
TTTCGCCCAGCACATCGCGGATGGCTTGCAAGGCGGCGGCTATGACTCGCTCATCAATCTGACCAATGGTTCCAATGCGGAAACTTGGGCGCTTCGTCAGTTTCCCCGGGTAGATCGTAAACCCTCTTACCCGAAGCGCCTCATAAAACTGCTCGAAACGAAAATTGGGATCGCTCGGGGTAAGAAAAGTTTGAATGATGGGACCGGACACCCCCTCATCCAGCAAGGTCGAAAATCCTATTTCCTGCATGCCGGCAACGAGGGCTTGCGCATTGCGCTGGTAGCGGAGCCCGCGTCCTTCAACCCCGCCCTGCTGTTCATGCTCCTTGAGGGCCTGGTCGAAGGCAACAAGTGCATGGGTGGGTGGAGTGAAGCGGAATTGTCCATTGGCCTCAAGACCATGCCACTGATCAAACAGGTCCAGCACGAGGGAATGACTGGCTCCCGCCGAGGCTTCCAAAAGGTCGCGCTTCAGCACGACATAGGAAAAACCGGGAACACCTTCGAGGCACTTGTTTGAAGAAGAAACCATGACATCCATGTTCAAGGCCACCATGTGGAGGGGGAGCGCTCCGAAGGATGACATCGCATCCACCATGAAAACCTTGTCGTGCAGCTTGATTGCTTGTCCAATCTCTTCGATTGGATTCACAATTCCAGACGTGGTTTCACAATGGACCATCCAGACATGGCTGATGGCTCTGTCCGCATCTAGCATAGTCACGACCTCGTCAACCGTTGGAACTGCACTGTCGCCCTTGTCGATCTTGAGATAAGGCCTTCCGATTCGCTCAAGAATT
>JAHFPK010000379.1:810-2680 GCA_023266715.1 Hyphomicrobiales bacterium
TTGCGCCGCCCGGTCTCCATAGGCGCCATTGGCAACGACAAGAGTTTTGCGGCGCTTGCCCGGGCACAGGCTGCCGAGGGCCGCCTCAATGGCAAAAGTGCCCGAGCCCTGCATGATGACGCATTCATAACTGCTGTCACAATTGGCGAGCTGCAGAATGCGCTTACGGATGTCGCCCACGATTTTCCTGAACTCCACATCGCGCGATCCCCAATCAGCCAGCATGGCAAGCTTTACGGTGCGGGATGTTGTGAGTGGTCCGGGGGTGAGGAGATAGGGCATGTCTTCCTGGCCCTCTGGCCCAGGAAAGGGCGGTCTATAGGGCGGCGTCTTGGTATTCATTCTCGACTCCGTGTCAACCGGTCACAATAAGCATTGGCCACCATTGCGCAAGCAGATCAAGCGCCAGCGCTAATTGAGTTTTGCGGCCAGAACCACATCAATATTTTGCCTGTGAACGGCTTCGTAGGGTTCAAACAGATTGACCCATCCAGCCTCAAGCGGGCCGCTGATGATGTCGCGGAGTGGCTTGTCCCGTAGTTCCGGTGCATGAACACACCGTTTCAGCATGCGAATATATTGCTGGCTGGCACGGATCAGGGTCTTTTCATAGCCACCGAGTGCGATGATTTCCGGATCGCCGTGATTTGGCAGGATGCGCTCAGGATTCAGGGTCCAAAGCCGGTCCAGATCCTTCAGGTGGATGTCAAAATGTTCAGGCTCTCCCACATAGGTGACTGTATCTTCCATGGTGTCGCCTGCAAACAATATCCGCTCCGACCCTAGCCACAGAACCGTTGCATCATCGCTGTGAATATTCGCCTCAATCAAATCAATATGTAATCCGCCAACTTGCAGATGCATGCTTCCTTCAAAAATCTGGGTCGGCAAAATCAGCGGGCTGACTGCCGGTGGCCCATGATGGGTGCCGTTCTCAATCGCCTTTCTGTACTTGTTCAAATGGTCCGCGGTGCGCCGGTTTGAAATAATCGGGCAATCAGCAAATGCCGCAGTCCCGGCCACATGATCAAGATGCCAATGGCTGAGCACCACGGTGAATTTCTTCACGCCAATGTCCACAAGAGCCTTCCGGATGAAGGCGCCATATTCAACTGAAATATGCGTGTCATAAATCAGCGCTTCATCGCCATCGACAATGGCGTAGCTCGCGATACCTAAAGAAAGCGCCCCGTCATCCACCCAGTTTGCGCTCGCCGCATGGCGGTAGCCTGCAATGCGACCATCGTAAAAGGCGTAAATATTCGGGGCAGGGCGCAAGACCCGTAAATGTTTTGTCATTAAATTTCTCAAACTTAGAAACGGGAACAGCCTTATGGCAGAAAAAACCCATCTGGCAAACCAGCGCGAATACTGCGATAACAACCGTCTTGGCCACTCAGGGGAACAACAATGACATTCGGTTATGGTCTCATCGCTCTCGTCGTCGCCATCATTGGCTATTTGATTTACGCCTATAACGCACTCGTCAGTAACAAGAACCTGGTGGCTGAAGGCTGGAGCGGCATTGATGTCCAGTTGCGCCGCCGCGCCGATCTCATTCCAAACCTGATTGAAACCGTGAAAGGCTATGCCGCCCACGAAGACAAGCTGTTTCATGACATCGCCGAATTGCGCGCCAAAAGCATTTCAGGCGGCTCGGTTGGCGAGCAATCGGTCGTAGGACAAGCAATGACTGCCGCCCTCGGCAAACTGTTTGCCGTTGCCGAAGCCTACCCGGAGTTGAAGGCAGACGCGAACTTCCGCGATCTGCAGGGCAAGCTCTCCGGCATTGAAGATGAAATCCAACTGTCGCGCCGCTATTACAATGGGGCCGTGCGCAATCTCAACACCATGATCCAATCCTTCCCCA
>JAHFPK010000380.1 GCA_023266715.1 Hyphomicrobiales bacterium
AAAACCTTGCCCTCCAAAGAGGCCGTTAACCGTTTTTTCCTGATCCGCGCCAATTTCCAGCAGCACATGGGCATCTGGCGTCAGAAACCCTCGCGCGCCGCTGGCAATACGGCGGTAGGCAGCCAGTCCATCCGGCCCGCCATCAAGGGCCCTCTGGGGATCAAAATCACGCACCTCAGCCGCCAAACCAGCAATGTCGCTGAGCGGAATATAGGGCGGATTTGACACGATGAGGTCAAATCGCCCCTCCACTCCATCAAACCAATTGGCCTGCACAAAGCTTGCCCGGTCTGCCACCCCGAGGGCCTCAGCGTTGGCTTTCGCGACCTCCAGGGCTGCCGCCGAAAGGTCACTGGCAACGGCGGTAGCCTCCGTCAACTCGGCAAGCAACGTGACCGCAATGGCCCCGGAGCCCGTGCCCAGATCAAGGATTGGCAACGGCCCTTTGCCCTTCGCCAGTCCCAGTGCAGCCTCAATAAGCGTTTCGGTATCGGCGCGGGGATCCAAAACATCAGGGGTCACCCGAAAATTCCGTCCATAGAATTCGCGGTTGCCCAGGATGCGGGAAACCGGTTCAAACTTGCAGCGGCGCTCGATGAAGGACCAGAACCGCACTGCCGCATCCGGCGGCAAAACCAAATCCGGTACCGCCACAACGTCCTCATGCCGTAAACCTGAAGCCGCCTGTAGCAGCAAACGAGCATCAATCGCGCGAGTTTCAATACCTTTTTCGACAAGCCGTTTGCCCGCTTGCCGGACAAGCTCGCGCAGTGTGTCAGACATCAGAGGTTTCGGTGGCCATCAGTTCCGCCTGGTGTTCCGCCATCAGGGCCAGAATCAACTCTTCCAAGGCTGGACCTTCAATAATCTGGTCCAGCTTGTAAAGGGTGAGATTGATACGGTGGTCAGTCACGCGCCCTTGCGGAAAATTATAGGTGCGGATGCGCTCGGAACGGTCTCCTGATCCGACCTGTCCCTTGCGCTGGGCGGAACGCTCTGAATCAATGCGGTTGCGCTCGCGCTCATAGAGTCTTGCGCGCAAGATTTTCATGGCCTTGTTCTTGTTTTTGAGCTGGGATTTTTCATCCTGTTGGGCCACCACCAGTCCCGATGGAATATGGGTAATGCGCACCGCTGAATCGGTCGTATTGACCGATTGGCCACCGGGGCCAGATGATCTGAAAACATCGATGCGAAGGTCCTTGTCCTCAATCTTGATGTCAACTTCCTCGGCTTCTGGAAGCACCGCAACCGTTGCCGCCGAAGTATGAATGCGCCCTTGCGTTTCCGTATCCGGCACGCGCTGCACCCGGTGGACCCCGGATTCAAATTTCATCCGCGCATAGGCACCGGCACCAAAAATATTGGCAATGATTTCGCGGTAACCTCCGTGCTCACCTTCGCTTGCTGAGATAACTTCAACCCGCCAGTTTTTTGACGCCGCATAGCGCTGATACATGCGAAACAAGTCACCGGCAAAGATAGCCGCCTCGTCACCGCCCGTTCCCGCCCTCACTTCCAGAATAACATTGCGCTCATCGGCAGCATCGCGCGGCAGAAGAAGAACCCGGATGGCATGTTCAAGCTGCCCAATTTTGCTATCGAGGCTGATACGCTCCGCCTCGGCCATCGCCGCCAGTTCGCCACCGGCCTTCATCAGGTCTTCCACATCGCGGCGTTCGGTGTAGGCTTGCTTCAGGTTCAGCGCCGCCTTGGCGGTGGGCTCAAGCTCAGCATATTCCTTCGAAAGCCTGACGAAGACATCTCCGGCAGGGCCAGAGGAAAGCTCGTGTTCAACGCCCGCAAACCGGTGGATTATCCGGTCCAGCTTCTCAATTTGGATAGCACTCATGGCGGGGCTTGTAGCGGAAGCCGCACCCTTTCGCCAAGGGCTGGAGTTTGTTTCGGCTCACCCTTCGAATGTCGAAATATTGAGCGAGCGGCCAACCAGGATTTCACCCGGCGTTCCCAGAATGCCCTTTTCCTTGCCATCGATGACATAACTCAGAAGCCCGCCGTCGCGCGCTATCACCACCAGGCCCTCACGGTCCGGCACCTGATAGGTGTCGCCCTTCATCAGCATCTGGGTCATCACCACATTGCCCTGTGCATCTTCAACCCGTACCCAAACCGGGGCCTTGGCTTTGAGAACAAGACGGCTCACGTCATTCTTGGCGCCAAACACTCGGCCCTCGGCAGTTTGTCTGACATCGTCGGCGGAAGCCACGTCCTGCGCCATTTTCTTTGCCCCTGGCGCCACCGCCGGCACTTGCTCTTCCGGCACCTGCTCAGCAATGAAAGCGCCAAGTCCGTCAAGCTCCCCGCCCGCTTGATCGGCGCTTGGCTCCATAATGTTGTTATTGGCCGAAGTCGTGAGATCATCAGGCATAGCTTCTTCGGTAATTTTTACATCTGCAGCCTCGGGCCCGGTGGATGCCGTAGGCATGGGGTCCACAACTTCAGTCGTCTGAATCTCCATTGGTGCAACTTCAGTTGAAGGGATCATCATCCAGCTGGCGCCCGCAAAAAGAAAAATTGCGCTCGCAACAGAAGCAACCAAACCGCCGGCGCCGCCCGGAATGCCGGAGAGTTTGAAATTCAATGGCATCAACTTCGGCATTTTTCCAAAGGTCAGGATTTTTGCACTTGAAAGCGGCGCGGGACTTGCCGGATGGCTG
>JAHFPK010000381.1 GCA_023266715.1 Hyphomicrobiales bacterium
GCTGTTCCAAATTTTCGAGAACCCTTCCCAGTCTATGGCGTTAATAGGCGACATCGCGGGAACGGCACCTGCGGAAACAACGACGATATCCGGTTCTGTTTCCGCAATTAAATTCTTAGCCAATGCCTCATCAACAACGTCTCCGGCGCGGTGCATGATGCCAAGTTCATCCGTTAGTGCGGCTGCACCTCGTGAAACGCTGGTCACCGAAACACTACTTTCCGCCAGGGCCTTGACAACGCCTTGGCCAAGCCCGCGGCTACCGCCAATGACGATTGCAGTCTTGCCTCTCACATTCATGTCGCTCTCCAATCTGAATATACTTCATGCCAAAGACGATTGATGGCGATGGAAGGATTCACGGGTTCAAAAATTAATTTTGGAGCGGTCCGATTGCATTCCCGGTTTCGTCTTGTGTGCGGCAAGGCAATTGGATGGTCCAATCTCCTTGGCCTCCGGAACTGGCGCATCGCCAACAAGAATGAAAAGGAATCCCCATGAAAAGAAGCAGCGGCAAAAGAACCAACCTGGCAGCTTTGCTATTGGCATTGGCAACCACCGGAACCGGCGCGATTGTGGCCAACGCATGTTCGGCACATGCGGAAACGAAATCTTATCCGCCCATCACTGCCTATCAATTGCCAAAAGACAAGGAGATTGCACTTGCCCGCACAGCGGCACCCGAAAATATATCCGGCCCTGCAACAATCAAGCTGTTGACGCCGGAAGGCTTCAAGGTTGAGCAGGCTGGCAGCAATGGTTTTGTCTGTATGGTCATGCGGGGGTTCTCGGCCCCGACCTATACACCTGAGATGTTCGTCGACCTGGTCTATGACCCAACAGTGCTTGGCCCGATCTGCTTTGATGAGCAAGCCGCACGTGAAGTGATGCCATATTACGAGTTGCGGACAACGCTTGGCCTAAAGGGCCTGCCTCCGGCAGAAATTCAGGCAGGCGTTGAAGCAGCCTACGACAAAGGCGAGCTGCCAAAACGCACGGGTGTGAGCTTTGCCTATATGTGGTCGGCAGAACAGAACCTCGCCTCACGCATTGGCCATTGGCACCCCCATCTGATGATATTTGCGCCGGGCCTGACCAATGACATGGTGGGCAACAATCAGTTCGGATCGCCGACGCCGCAGGTATCAGATGACGCTGGCACGCCATTTTCCGTCATTGTGGTGCCAGTTGACCATGCTCTCGCACAAAACTCGAAATGAGCAAAAAAAATGCACAGCGCGTTGCCAGGCGGCGCGCTGCACATTTAACCAGAATATTGCGTTCTCGAGATTTTTATCAATTAGTATTGACTAATTAATTAGTATCCACTAAATTGATTTCATGGCCCAGACACCCTCAGTTGATACCGTGATGCGCACGCTGGCTGACCCGACGCGTAGGGCCGTATTTGAGCGCGTGTTCCACTCAAAGGAAATCACGGTTGTCGACCTGACGCGCGGCAGCGGCGTAACCCAGGGGGCCATTTCGCAGCACCTTAAAACCTTGAAGCAGGCGGGGCTGGTGATTGAGCGGCCTGAGGGCCGGAACGTCTATTATCGTGCTCAGCCTGAGGGCTTGGAGCCGCTCGCCGATTGGATGGACCATTATGGAGTGCCGTCACTGCCAGCAAAAAAGCGGTACCGGGCACGGATCGTACCTGACTTTCGCAAATCGCGGTGACGTCAAGCTTCAAGGCCAAGCGACACATTGGAACATTACAGGCGACATGGGCACTGTGAAAACCCGCGCTTTCTGCCCCGCCTGCGGATCGCCGGTCTTTATGATCTTCGATGCGATCCCCGATATTTTCGTGGTGCATGCTGCCAGCCTTGATGATCCCAGCCGTTTCAAGCCGCAAAAGGTGATGTTCAGCTCAAGCGGCCACGCCTGGGATTACATTGATCCAGCCCTGCCGAAATTCGAAAAAATGCCGCCAAGATAAGGCGCCGCCAAAAGCCTGTTTTGACGTAGATTTCCAAAGTATCCTTGGACCAATGGTCAGGTCGAACGTCTGAACCGCACGGTCAAAGACGCAACCATCCCTCTTCATGCCGCAGGCGTGGGGAGGGAGATTCTTGCAAACTGCGTCAACCTAAAATGATCATACTCTAGGGAATCGTAACTTCCGTCCTCTCCCCTGCTTTCACCTCCACAAGTTTTTCTCCGATGAGTGCGTCGCCCTTGAAGGCCCGAACCAGATAGTTCCCCGTATTGGCCGCGATGTTGAGCGTGGGATCATAGGTTGTGGTGAGCCATTTGTTGGAGCCATCCAGATCCTTCTTGCCAACCCGCACCTCAAAGCTCGTCACTCCCGCGGCAGTTACCGCGAGGAAACCAGCGTTGGCATTGATGGTGACTTCGCTCAAGGCCCCGGCCTCGACCTCAACCTCCTGTTCGGTTCGCGCCAGCCCCAGGGAAACAACCGCCTTGTAGGTGCCGGGGGGAAGGTTGAACAGGGATTTTGGATCATACATCGTGGCAACCCGCGAGCCGTCGTCTCCGGCTTTTCTCACTTCAAAGGCCATGCCCTTGTCCATGGCAGGCCCGCCTTTCGCGAACACCGCTGTCAGGGCGAGCTTGCCCGCGCCAAGCGTCACCACCTGGTCATGGGTTTCCCCCGCCGCCACCACCACATCGGCAACCGCACTGGCAGCTCCCAGCAACAGCTTCACTT
>JAHFPK010000089.1 GCA_023266715.1 Hyphomicrobiales bacterium
TTGGACAGCAAGATTGGCGTGCTTGTGCTCAAAGCACTCGATCATGTGAATCAGACACTTGGGACAACAACCGCAATCATTACACACAATGCGGCAATCCAGTCGATGGCGCACCGGGTGTTCAACTTCGGTGACGGCCGCATCACTTCCACCCATGTAAATGGGACGCGACAGAAGCCATCGGAGATCAGTTGGTAACCGCCATGCGTGTGCTTGATCGAAAGCTTTTTCGCGACATGAAACGCCTCTGGGCCCAGTCCCTGGCCGTTGCCCTGGTCATGGCCGCAGGCGTCGCAACGATGCTGATCGGGCTTGGGACATATAATTCCCTTTCAGAGACCCGTAGCGCTTACTACGACCGTGCCCAATTTGCCGACGTTTTTGCATCTGCCGTGCGTGCGCCGAAGTCCGTCTCAGCTGAAATACGCCGGATCAATGGCGTGGCACAGGTTGAGACGCGGATAGTAAAAGCCGCATTGCTCGACATCGAAGGATTCGAGTTGCCCGCCACCGGATATTTTATCTCTTTGCCCGCCAGCGGCGAAAACTCCCTGAACAAGCTCCACTTGCGTTCGGGAAGGCTTCCCAGTCCCGGCAGCCTTCAAGAGGTAGCTATAAGCGAGAGTTTTGCAAAAGCCCACGGATTCCAGATCGGATCACAGTTGGATGCAATTCTGAACGGCGCAAAGCGCCGTCTCACTATCACGGCTACCGTTCTCTCGGCAGAATTCATCTACGCATTGGGTCCGGGCGATATGATGCCGGATGACCGCCGTTTCGGCATTTTGTGGATGCGGGAGCCGGCCCTTGCCGGCGCTTTTAATCTGGAAGGCGCTTTCAACAGTGTCACGCTTCGTCTTCTCAAAAACGCCGTAGTCGAGGATGTACTGCAATCCCTTGATGGCATTCTTGAGCGCTATGGTGGCGAGGGTTCATACGGCCGCGAGGATCAATTGTCTCACGCCTTTCTTGACGCCGAGCTCCAGCAACTCAGCGTGATGAGCCGGATTTTGCCGCCAGTCTTTCTGGTGGTGACGGCATTCCTGATCAACATGGTTCTTTCACGGCTGATTTCCTTGGAGCGCGAACAAATAGGCCTCCTCAAGGCAATAGGCTACCGGCCAACTGAAATAGCAATTCACTATGCAAAACTGGTCCTCCTCATCTCCGGCATGGGGGTTACCATTGGCTTTGCGGCGGGCACCTGGCTCAGCCACGGACTGACCGTGCTCTACACAAAATTCTACCATTTTCCCTATCAGATATTTGTCGCCTCACCCAGGCTTTATGTGATGGCGGCCCTCGTTTCCATTGCCGCCGCGCTTATCGGTTCCATGCGAGCCGTTGCAAGTGCTGCAGCACTTTCACCGGCCATCGCCATGCAACCGCCGGCACCACCCAGCTATAAGCGATTTTGGTCTGGCCGCCTGCAGCCATTCAGGCATTTTTCGCAGCTCACGATCATGGTCCTGCGCCATATTCTTCGCTGGCCAGTCCGCTCATTACTTACAACACTTGGCATATCCTTATCGATCGCGTTGCTCGTCAGCTCCTTGTTTACAGTGGGTGCCATCAACTACATGATCGACGTCACATTCAATCGGATTGACCGGCAGGACGCAACGTTCGCGTTCGGTGAGGCACGGCCTGCTCAGGCGTTGCAAGAGGCTGCTCGGCTGCCCGGCGTGCTTATGGCAGAGCCCTATCACGCCGCTGCGGCTAAGTTTTCCAATGGTCACTACACCAAGCGCGCCGCTATCCTAGGAAAACCCAGCGCTATGGACCTCAGCCGCGTGCTTGACCTGGCATTGGAGCCTTTGGAGCTTCCGAAATCAGGATTGGTTTTGGGTGATACGCTTGCGAATAAACTCCACCTTCGGCGCGGCGATATGGTCCACGTTGAATTTCTCGGCAGAAATCGTCTGGAGACCGATATTCCGGTTGTTGATATCATCCAGAGCTATATTGGCTTGATGGCATTCATGGATATCAATGCTCTAAACCGCCTCCTTGGCGAAAGTCCAAACATCAGTGGCGTTCACGTGCTTCTCGATCCTGCCCAAAGTGCAGCCTTCTTTGCGAAGGTGAGGGAGCAGCCTGCCCTCTCGGCACTGTCACTGCAACGTGTTTCCCTCGCCAAGTTCCAAGAAACCATCGCCGAGAATATCAATATTCAGATCGCGGTTTACTGCGGCCTAGCGACAATCATCGCCTTTGGCGTCGTTTACAACAGTGCCCGCATTCAATTCGCTGAACGCGCGAGAGAGCTTGCCAGCTTACGTGTGCTTGGCTTCACCGAGTATGAGGTCTCGCGCCTGTTGCTTCTCGAGTTTGCAATACTCACACTTGCCGCCGTTCCAATCGGGTGGGCCACGGGGTATGGCCTCGCCCTTGTGCTCGTCAAAGGTTTCCAAAGCGATCTCTATCGATTGCCGTTCATCATGCTGCGCTCGACCTATGCTTACAGCGCGCTGATCGTCATGGCCGCTGTTGCGATTTCGGCGCTCATAGTCCGTCGCCGGGTCAGCAATCTCGATCTCGTAAGTGTACTTAAGACAAGGGATTAACATCATGGCTGCCAGATGGACAAAACGAGTACTCCTGCTTGTCGCACTTGCCAGTATTGCAGGAGGGTTCACCTGGCTAATGTGGCCACGACCCATCCAGGTTGACGTGGCAAAGGCAGTTTTGGGTCACATGGAATTGACGGTGGACGAAGACGGAATCAGTCGAATTCGAAAAGTCTACACGGTGTCAGCGCCTGTTGCCGGTAAAGTTGAGCGTTCGCCACGGGAAGTCGGCGATCACGTTGTAGCAGGTGTAACCACGGTGGCTGCCATTCGTTCGGCCGATCCCACAATGCTTGATGCGCGAACCCGGCTGGAGCTTGGTGCCGCCGTTGAAGCGGCAAAGGCCGACAGGGACTTTGCGAGCGCTGCAGTATTGCAAGCTGAAAAAGAATTTCAGTTTTCGGAAGCTGAGCTCGGTCGGGCACGCTATCTCGTTGGCAAGAAAGTCATGGCCCTGAATGCTTTGGAAAAGCGCCAACTTGATACCGATAGCGCCCAGCAGCGGCTTGAATCGGCAAAGGCCCAACTTGATGTCAGGCTTCACAATCTTGAAATTGCGGAGGCCAGATTGCGTGGGCCAGTCATCCCCAGAGAAGCGACAATTTCCGAGGAGTGCTGCATAAAATTGACATCACCAGTCAACGGCATAATTCTCCATATCCCCGTGGAAAACGAGCAAATTGTTCAAGCTGGAACTCCACTCGTCGAAATTGGCAACCCTTTGGATACTGAAATCGTCGTGGACCTGCTTTCAACCGACGCAATGCAGGTGAAACCGGGGACTGTGGCCTTTGTCGGCGGCTGGGGCGGTTCAATAGATCTAAAGGCGCGGGTCAAGCGGGTTGAGCCTGCGGCTTTCACCAAGTTATCGGCACTCGGCATTGAAGAACAGCGCGTCAAGGTCATTCTTGAAATCTCTGACCCGCCGTCGCAATGGATGGGACTTGGCCACCAGTATCGGGTGTTCGTGCGCATCACGATCTGGCAGTCGGATAATGTGCTTCAAATCCCCGTCAGTGCGTTGTTCAGGTTGGATGGGAATTGGGCAGTCTTCAAAGTTGATGGTGGAATAGCCAAAGTGACAAAGGTCGCGACCGGCCAGATGACGTCCAGCGATGTTCAAATCCTGAATGGGCTTGGTGAAGGTGAGACCGTAATTGTTCATCCAAGTGATCTTATTGCAGATGGGGTGCGGATTGAAATTCGGGACAGCACCAAGGAGTGAAGGTTGGCCCGGTCATTCCGGAAACCGCATTGATCTCGATCAATGAAGCAGAGCCACCACTTCTTCATAAGAAGGCATGGAACAGAAACTTCTTCCATTCGCGTTGCAGGACGTGCCGCGCTATACGAGCTATCCTACTGCCGTTCAGTTCCAGGATGGATTTCCGGCAGGCCTAGCTGACCAGTGGCTGGCAGAATTGCGGCCCACAGCTTCGCTCTCCGCCTATGTACATGTTCCATTTTGCCAGCAGCTTTGCTGGTATTGCGGCTGCCACACGTCGGTACCCAATTCCTACGGGAGGGCCAGCACCTATGTGGACAGTCTCATCAGGGATATCACCCGCAGTGGCACCATCAGTGGAGCCCGGAAAGGCAATGTTCAACATCTCCATTTCGGTGGTGGCACACCGACCTATCTGAGCAACGCGGATCTCGGGCGTATTCTTGCCTGCATCAATGGGAGTTTCGGCCTGGCACCAGGCGCGGAGATTGCGCTGGAGTCAGATCCGCGCGGCATCACGCGGGACCGGGCCTTCGGGCTTGCGGCGATGGGTTTCAACCGCATCAGTTTCGGCGTGCAGGACTTTGCGCTACCGGTGCAAATGAAGATCAACCGCCTGCAAACCTATGGGCTTGTGGCCCATGTCACGACCCTGCTGCGCGAGGCGGGTTTCGCTTCCATCAATTTTGACCTGATGTACGGGCTTCCCGCACAAACCGTGGGCAGCGTGCGCCAAACGGCGCAACAGGCGGCCGCCCTTCGGCCCAACCGCATCGCCGTATTCGGCTATGCCCATGTGCCGTGGTTCAAGAAGCATCAGCGCATGATTTCCGATGCCGAACTGCCTGGTGTTTCAGAGCGCTACGAACAGGCCTCCGCCATCGCAGAGGAACTGGTAGGGGCAGGCTACATTGCCATTGGCCTTGACCACTTCGCCTTGCCCGACGACGCATTGGCCGTTGTTGCTTCCACTGGAACCCTGCGCCGCAATTTCCAGGGCTACACGACGGATACGGCTGATGCGCTGATTGCCTTCGGGGCCAGCGCCATCTCCGAGTTTCCGCAAGGCTTCGCGCAAGCCGCCCGCGATACACTGGCCTGGAGCGAAGCCATCACTGATGGAAAATCGCCCGTCATGCGCGGGCTTGCCACCACGGCCGAAGACCGGATGCGCACCGCTATCATTGAACAGATCATGTGCAACTTTGCTGCGGATATTGGTCAGATCGCCGACCGACATGGGTTCAATAACACCATGCTGAAAGACAGCCTATTTCGGCTGCAGCCCTTGGTCGAGGCTGGCCTGACAAACATCAATGGATCAACTGTGCGCGTACCGAAAGAACATCGCCTGTTTCTGCGCAGTGTGGCGTGCGCCTTTGACAGCCATTATACGGGCGCAAAAAACCGTCACGCCAAGGCAATTTAAGACAAGTCGGACCTTCCGCGCTTGGATGGCAACATGTCAGCCATCGCCTTACGCAAGCTATGCATCTGGTCCAGAAGATTCAGGATTATGCCTACTCCCTCGTCATTGACTCCCAAGTCGTGTTTCAAATCCCGGATCAATTTCGCGCGCGCGAGATCAGCCTCGGAAAATTCCGGCTCACCTGCTGCTTCGCTGGGAACCAGCCATTCCTCTTCAATCCAGATTTCCAGGGTTTCCTGATCGAGTTGGGCACGATAAAGAAAATCCAGCTTGTTGATGGTCATGGCTGCATATCCCTTCGCGGATCATAGCTCTTTCCTGCGGTCCAATTGGAAAGAAACGTTTCCAATTCTGGGTGTGGTTCCGTTGGTAACATGACTTTGAGCTTGACCAACTCATCGCCGTGGCCACCTTGCCGGGGAACGCCTTTTCCCTTCAAGCGCAGGATTGAACCTGTGTTCGACCCTTTCGGCACCTTCAGCATGACCGGTCCCGTGGGTGTCGGCACTTTGACGTGTGAGCCGAGGAATGCTTCTGCCAGAGTGACCGGCAGTTCGAGATGGATATCGTCACCAACCCGCGTAAAGAAGCGATGCGGTGTGATGGAAATCTCCACCAAGGCGTCGCCTGCTTCGCCTTCGCCACCAGATGGGCCCCCTTTCCCGCGCAGGCGCAGGATTTGTCCGTCTTGAATCCCGGGGGGAATTGTTACGTCAAGCGTTCCGCCGTCCGGCAAAGTCAGCCGCTTGGAAGCACCCTTGGTCGCATCAAGAAATTCGATCGTAAGGCGGTAGTGCAAATCCGCTCCCCGCCTGCGTCTCGATTGTTGGGCCTGCCGTCTGAACAATTCCGCAAAAATATCGTCCGCGTCGGCAAAATCTGCAAAGCCGGACGGATTCTCGTAAGGATGACCTGCGCCGGCCTGAGCCGCATAATCCTTGTAATATGATTGGCGGGGCCGTTCGGCTCCAAAAGCGTCGATTTCCCCGGAATCAAATTTCTTACGCTTTTCCGCATCTGAAAGTATGTCGTTGGCCAGGGAAACTTCCTTGAAACGCTCCTCCGCCTCCTTGTTTCCGGGATTGAGGTCCGGATGCAGCTTCTTCGCCAGACGGCGGTATGCTTTCTGAATGTCTTCGGATGAGGCAGTGCGGGCTACCCCCAGGATTTCATAAGGATCTTTCACTGCCCCTCCAAAACGTTGGTTTTGTCACAAGTGGACAGTATACTTGTATCAGTGCCCTATTTCTCCTGAATTGTTTCGATGTAATCGACGAGTGCGTTGATTCTCTCGCGGACGACTTTTTCCTCCGCCCCCTTGCCGTTAATTGATGAGCCTTCCTCGAATTCGAACCAATCGCCCCAAACCGGCATGTCACGCGGCCCGTGTACCTTTACTTCCTCCCGCCCATCGATCACGCCAATTGCACGTTCGCGCGGGAATATTCCTGCGTTCTTCTTGCTGAGTTGTGTCAGGTCGGTGGCGGTGATTGTGAGAAACTCTGCGATGGTTCCATCACCTTTTCCTTCGACGCCGTGGCAAGCCGCGCAATAGGTGACAAAGTCGGTGCGGCCTGATTCCTCGGACTGACTGTTGTCCGCTTTCGCCACCGAATTGACAAGTGCACTTGGGAAGCTTGCAAGAAACGCCATAACGAGAATTCGGCTCATGATCAGCTTCGACATTAGATTGCTCCTTACCTTGTAATGGAGGATTGCGGGCTAACCTCTAGGCGTCATTGATCTCGGTCAACCAGCACAAATTTGATTGCTGTCTGGCCAAATGGGGAAATGGCTTACTAATGAAAATCCCGCGATTTTGGCACAGTGCGCACATTGCGCGGATGGCGGTGCTTGGCCGCCTGCGAACGGAAAGGGGGGGCCTGGGTTATGTCTTCCGACAGGCGTTCCAGCTCATGCGTCCGGTCGAAGATGCGCTCCGCCACAAGATGGACGACGCCTTCGGGGCTGCGCTGCACCCTGCCCTCAACCAGCAGCAGCCGTGCGCCCATGATCTCGCGGCGGAAGGTTTCAACCAGCTTGGGCCAGACCACCACATTGGCAATGCCCGCCTCGTCGCTGAACGTCATGAAGACCACGCCGGAATCGCCCGGCATCTGGCGCACCAGCACGATGCCGGCACAGGAGGCGGGCGTGCCGTCTTTCGCCCCGGAGATTTGCGCGCAATCCCAAACACCTTCGCTGCGAAACAGGTCACGCAGGAAAAACATCAGGTGGGCGCGAAGCGACAGGCGCAGCATCTGGTAGTCGGCAAGAACATGTTCGCTCAGTGGCATGAGTGGCAGCGGTGCAATCTCTTCGTCTGTCTGTTCTTCGACATATTGTGCGGCAAACAATGGTAAGGCATCGTCGTCAGCGATGCGGCGCACGGCCCAGAGGATTTCGCGGCGGTCCATGCTGATCGACTGGAAGCTGTCGGCCTCCGCCAGAATAATGAAGGCGCGCTTCGGCAGACGCACCCGCCGCGCAACCTCACTCACCGAACGGTAGCCATTGGCGCGGGAGGCAAGCAGAGTCTTCGCCCAATCCTCGTGGAAACCACCGATCTGGCGAAAGCCCAGGCGAAGCGCCAAGCCTCCCTTGCAGGGTTCGAGCGTATTGTCCCATTCGCTGAAATTCACATCGACTTGACGCACCTCGACCTCGTGTTCGCGGGCATCGCGCACGATTTCGGCTGGTGCGTAGAAGCCCATGGGTTGCGAATTCAGCAACGCACAAGCGAAGGCCTCGGGATGGAATTTCTTGATCCAGGCAGAAATGTAGACGAGATGGGCGAAGCTCGCGGCGTGGCTTTCCGGAAAACCATAGGAGCCGAAACCTTCGATTTGCTTGAAGCAGCGTTCGGCAAATTCCTGTTCGTAGCCTCGCGACACCATGCGGCCCACGAATTTTTCCTTGAAATTGTTGATGGTGCCAACATTGCGGAAAGTCGCCATGGCGCGGCGCAAGCCATTGGCTTCATCGGGGGTGAACTCTGCCGCCACAATGGCAAGCTTCATTGCCTGTTCCTGAAACAGCGGAACACCCATCGTCTTGTCGAGTACATCGACGAGTTCGTCTTTTGCTTCGGGGTCCAATAAGGGAGAAGGATATTCAATTTTCTTGGTGCCCTTTGACTCCCTATGCTCCTTTCGCCGCTTAAGATAAGGATGAACCATGCCGCCCTGGATGGGACCGGGGCGCACGATTGCCACTTCTATGACAAGATCATAGAATTTTTCAGGCCGCAAACGCGGCAACATGCTCATCTGGGCCCGGCTTTCGACCTGGAACACGCCGATGGCATCGGCCTTCTGCAGCATTTCGTACACTTCCTCAACCTCACGTTTCACATTGGCCAAATCATATGACTCACCCTTGTGGATGCGAATGAGGTCGAAAGCTTTCCGGATGCAGGTGAGCATGCCGAGTGCCAGTACATCGACCTTCATCATGCGCAGGACATCGATGTCTTCCTTGTTCCATTCGATGAAATGGCGATCCTCCATCGTCGCGGGGCCAACGGGCACGATCTCGTCGAGCCGGTCGCGGGTCAGCACGAAACCGCCGACATGCTGGGAGAGATGGCGCGGAAAGCCAATGAGGACATTGGCGGCCTCCACCGCACGCTTAATTACCCGATTAAAGGGATCAAACCTGCCCTGCCGGACTTGGGAGTCCTTCAATTCGCTGCCCCAGCTTCCCCATACACCGCTGGCGAGATTTGCGGTCACGTCCTCGGTGAGGCCGAAGACTTTTCCCGTTTCACGGATGGCGCTGCGCGGGCGGTAGCAGATGACGGTGGCGGTCAACGCCGCGTTATGGCGGCCATAACGCTCATACACATTCTGGATGACTTCCTCGCGCCGCTCGTGCTCGAAATCGACGTCGATGTCTGGCGGCTCCTTGCGTTCCTCGCTGATGAAGCGTTCGAACAGAAGGTCAATCTGCATCGGATCGACGGCGGTGATGCCCAGCACATAGCAGACGGCGGAATTGGCCGCCGAGCCGCGCCCCTGGCAGAGAATGTTCTGGCTCCTGGCGTAACTCACGATGTCATGGACCGTCAGGAAATAGGGCGCGATTTCCATCTTGGCGATGAGCGTCAATTCCTTTTCCAACGTCGCGCGTACCTTGTCCGGGACGACGCCGCCATAACGCGAAGCCGCGCCCTGCCAGGAGATCTCCTCAAGATGCTCCTGCGCCGTCTTTCCCTTTGGTATGGGCTCGTCGGGGTAATTGTACATGAGCTGGTCGAGGGAGAATGCGATCCGGTCGGCAAAGCGGATGGTTTCGGCGATGGCATCGAGCGCTTCGTGGAAAAGCTCCGCCATTTCGTCCGGCGCTTTCAGATGCCGTTCGGCATTGGCTT
>JAHFPK010000090.1 GCA_023266715.1 Hyphomicrobiales bacterium
TCGATGGGTTTTGAATTCCTTCACGCAACGGCCGCATTGCGCGGCGTGCAGGTTTATCCACAGGAGCAATCAGCTTGAACGGAACCACGCCAACCAAAGCCGACAAAGCCCTATGGCAAGCCCTCGCCGCCTATGGCTGCATCGCCTGCCGGAAAGACGGAACAATCAACCGGCACGTATCAATCCACCACATTGATGGGCGAACGAAGCCAGGCGCGCACCGGAAAGTCCTGCCGCTATGCGCTGAGCACCACCAGACGGGCGGCATGGATGCACCGGCTATCCACCCATGGAAGGCGAGATTCGAGCAGCGATACGGTAGGCAGGAGGATTTGCTGGCGGAAATGCTTGGGGAGATTCACCCATGAAAACCATCCTCGCCATTGATCTAGGCACCAAAACTGGCTGGGCGCTGCACCACTCTGACGGCTCAATCATCAGCAGCACGGAAGATTTCAAGCCCAAGCGCTTCGAGGGCGGCGGCATGCGTTATCTACGGTTCAAGCGATGGCTGAATGAATTCCTCGCCGATGGCGACATCAACGCTGTCTATTTCGAGGAAGTCCGGCGACATCTGGGTGTGGATGCAGCTCACGCCTACGGCGGCTTCATGGCGCACCTCACCGCCTGGTGCGAGAAAAACAACATCCCGTATCAGGGCGTCGCGGTCGGCACCATCAAAAAGCACGCCACCGGCAAGGGCAACGCTGGGAAGCTGGAGGTAATCGCCGCCATGCGGAAGCTCGGCCACCTGCCAGACGATGATAACGAGGCCGACGCGCTGGCCCTGCTGCATTGGGCGATGGCTGAAGAGCAGGTAGGCGAATGACATCCCCACAGCCGCCACGTTGCGTATTGGGCAGGCTGATTGCTGAGCCGATGGACAAGGACGAAGTGAAGCGTGAAGGCTGGCAACAACATCAAATCTTGGTCATTTCCCTTGACGATGGGCGTCTTGGCAGCATCGAACGGGAATTCATCAGGCAAATTGGGGAGAAATTGTATGGAAAGAACCGCTGAACCGCTGTTTGAAAGCGCACACAGCGCGCTTGCATTTGCTTTCAACTTTTCCGGGCAGAACTACGCCAGGCCGATGATGAACCGGATGGCGACACCATCAAGCCCGGCAGGTAAAGGGCTTTCCGGTCTGGCCGGGGCAGCACAGGCTGGCATGATCCGCGCAGAGGTACAATCGCTGGGCAGGATTACCGAGGCAATCCTGATAGCCCGCATCGCACAGCGTTCGATACCCTGCCTATGTCGGCAATCCTGCTGCTCTGGCAAAAAGCAGAATTTGGAATGGATAGATGCCGTCGGCTATCTTGCCGATCACATCCGATCGACAGCCCTTGCCGGATGCACGTCGAACGGCCTGTTACGCCGTGAGTACGTCATACGCTACTTCACCCGCAAGGATAATCGGGTGGCGCTGGAACAGCTTGCCGACCATTACGGGATTGATCGACATACGGTAGCAGCACATTGTGCCAAGGTGGCCGCCCTATTTAGTGGATCGCCTGCCCGGCAAAACAAGGCGGCGGAGCTTGGCCTTGAATCCGTGGCCATGAGTGCGGCAGAGGATCAATTGCGAGCAATAGGCATGATTGGCTAATCAATTTTGTATTGACACCATTTGATGGTAGGTTTAGTATCAATTCCGTTAGTACCAAAATTGCGTCCGGAACCCGCCCAGCGAAAGCACGGCGGGTTTTTTATTGATCAATTCCCTCCTCCTTCCCTCTCCCAGGGCGGGACTTCAACCCTGGCCACGGCTGGGGTTTTTCTTTTTCAGTGATCCCTAGCGCCGGTCAAGTGGGGGTGAACGCCGGCAGTCCGTGACGTATGCACGTCGGTTGGGTTCCCTCCTGCGCCTCTGGCGTTTCCTATCCGACACGGGCGCGGATTATCTATCAGTGACCAACCTTAAGGAGTCACCATTATGGCAACCAGCGGCAGCTTTAGAAAAGGTGAAAAAAGACCCAATCAGGGCAAACGCGGCCCAAACAAGGCAACAAAGGCACTTAAGGAGATGATCCTCGGCGCTTTGAGCGCAAATGGCGGCCAAGAGTACCTTGAGAGGCAGGCTGAGGCAAACCCGGTGGCATTTATGGCACTGCTAGGCAAGGTGCTACCAACAACGCTGGCCGGTGATGCTAATGCGCCGCTGGTAGCTCGCATTGAGCTTGTTGCGATGAGCAATGCAAATAGCCCGGATTGAGTTACCCGAAAAGCTGATTCCTGTATTTGATGGACGAGCAGATATACGTGCGGCATGGGGGGGGCGCGGGTCTGGGAAAACGCGCTCATTTGCCAAGATGGCGGCAGTCAGAGGATATATATTCGGCAATTCAGGGCAGTCAGGAATTATTCTGTGCGCCAGACAGTTTCAAAATTCGCTGGACGATTCTTCTTTGGAGGAAGTCAAGCGGGCAATTAGTGATGAGCCATTTTTGGCCGACTGGTACGATGTTGGCGAAAAGTACATCAAGTCGAAGTGCGGCCGAATATCATTTTCTTTCGCGGGGCTAGACAGGAATATCGCCAGCATTAAATCGACTGGCCGGATATTGCTTTGCTGGGTAGATGAGGCCGAGCCAGTAACCGATACCGCTTGGCAAACACTTATCCCAACCCTCCGCGAAGAGGGCAGCGACTGGAACGCGGAATTGTGGGTGACATGGAACCCACGGCGGAAGACCGCCCCAGTCGAATCGAGATTCAGGAATTCAACCGATCAGCTGGTGAAGGTGGCTGAACTCAACTGGCGAGACAATCCAAAATTCCCGGCAAAGCTGGAACGGGATAGGCAGCGCGATTTGAATGAGCGGCCAGATCAATATGGGCATATCTGGGAAGGCGAGTATGTCACCGCGCTGACGGGGGCCTATTACGCCAGATCATTAACCGATGCACGCAGCCAAGGCAGGATTGGGCGGGTTGCCGCTGATCCTTTGATGACGATCCGGCTGTTTTGTGACATTGGTGGCACTGGTGCAAAAGCCGATGCGTTTTCGATCTGGGCGGCTCAATTTATTGGCAAGGAAATACGAGTTATCGACTACTACGAGTCGGTAGGCCAGCCGATTGCTGCGCACCTTAACTGGATGCGCAGCAAGGGCTACACGCCGGACAAAGCGCAGATATGGCTGCCACATGACGGATCAACGCAAGACAAAATTCATGACGTGTCTTATGAATCTGCACTGCAAGCAGCTGGGTACGTTGTGACTGTAGTCCCGAATCAAGGCAAGGGTGCGGCAAAGATGCGGATAGAGGCGGCGCGAAGGATATTCCCGTCCGTCTGGTTCACCGAGGCGACAACTTCGCACGGGCTGGAAGCACTCGGCTGGTATCACGAAAAACGCGACGATGCCCGTGGTATTGGCCTGGGGCCTGATCATGATTGGTCAAGTCATGCGGCAGACGCATTTGGATTGCTGGCCGTATGTGTAGAGGCAATCCAGAGCGAAGGCTCCGGCGGAAAATTGAAATATCCAAAGATGTACAACGCATAGGAAGATAGGCAGATGGCGAAAGCGATGACAGATGACGAACTCAAAGCGCTGACTGATGCCGAACTACGTCAAAGCATTGGCTATTGGGGCGGGAAGTTGTCTGAGCAGCGCCGCAAAGCCGAGTTTTACTACTTGGGATTGGCTAAAGGTGATCTGTCGCCACCCGAAATCGAAGGCCGTTCGTCGGTGGTGTCGCCGGACATTCGCAACACCATCGAGTCCATGTTGCCGCAGCTTATGGTCAAGTTTGTTGGCGGAGATACTGTTGTCGAGTTTGAGCCACAGCAGGAAGAGGATGAGGAGAAAGCGCAACTCTGTACCGATTACCTGAACTATCTGTTTTTCCGCAAGAACAACGGCCACAAGATTGTTTACACCTGGTTCAAGGATGCGCTGCTCCAAAAAGTAGGCATTGTTAAATGCTGGTGGGATACGCGGGTAGAGGAAACACGTGAAGAGTACAAGGCGCTGAGTGATGTTGAGTTGGCGCAGATTATGGATGATGAAGAAGTCGAAGTCACCGAAAACAATACCTATCCAGACGAGGAAGATGCGGAGCAGCGGAAAGAGGCGATTGCGCAGATGATGCAGCAAATGCAGCAGGCTGTGCAAGCTGCGCAACAGAATCCGCAAGCGGCCCAGGCTGTGCAACAGATGCAAGCGCAAATTCAGCAGATTCAACAGACGCCGCCAACGATGTTGCACGACATTACAGCTATCCGCACCAAGAAAGGCGGCAAGCTGACCATTGAGAATGTGCCGCCTGAAGAATTCATGATTTCGCGCAAGGCAAAAGACATTGCCACCGCATCCTTTGTCGGCCATCGTGTGCCGCGCACTGTTTCCGACCTGAAGTCGATGGGATATAAGAATGTCGATAATTTATCCAGCGATGACACAGCGGCTACACTCAATGCGGAGCGCGTGGAACGTCTATCGTGGGATGATGAGCAGGCATATCTCAATGTTGATGGTGATTCGCGGGATGACAGCCAGCGCATTATCTGGGTGACAGAGTGCTACATCCGTTGCGATTACGATGGTGACGGCATATCAGAATTGCGTAAGGTGGTCAGGGCCGGAAACGAGATACTGGATAATGAGGTGGTGGATATTGCGCCGTTTGCGTCCATTTGCCCGGTTCCTCTACCGCATAAGTTTTTTGGATTGTCCATCGCAGACCTTGGATTTGAGGCGCAGCGCAGCAAGACATCGATTCTGCGTGCTTATCTGGATAACCTTTACTTGCAGGTTAATGGTCGATATTACGCGGTAGAAAATCAGGTCAATTTGGATGATTTGCTTACCAGTCGTCCGGGCGGTGTGGTGCGGGTAAAGCAACCAAGTGCAGCCGGAAGGCTGGAACAAGGAATGGCAGATTCGGCGGGAGCACTAAATACGCTGGAATACATGGAGAGTTTTTTAGAAAACTCTACCGGGTGGACACGATACTCGCAGGGGACAGATTCCAAGAGTTTGAATGACACCGCGACAGGCATCAACATTATCACCAATAAGGCTGATATGCGGATGGACTTGATTGCCCGCAACTTCGCAGAAGGATTCACCGACCTATTCCGCCTGATGCTGAAGCTGGTTTGTCAAAACAGCGACAAAGAAGATGTTGCCAAAATTGCCGGTAAGTGGGTATCCATTGATCCGCGTGAGTGGCGCAATCAGTTTGATTGCACGATCAATGTAGGACTTGGCACGGGTAACAAGGATCAGCAGGTGCAGCATTTGATGATGCTTGGCCAGAAGCAGGCAGAAGGATTACAGATTGGGGTATCGACGCCAAAAAATATTTATGAGGCAGACAAAGAACTAGCCAAGCTGCTTGGATTCAAGTCTGGCGACAAATTCTTCACCGACCCATCGCAAGCACCGCCACAGCAGCAGCAGCAAGGGCCTGATCCTGCCATGCTGAAGGTACAGGCGCAGATAGAGACTTCGCGCAACCAAATGGAAGCGCAAAGGGAAGCCATGCGTTTGCAGCAGGAAATGCAGATTGAGCAGATGAAGTCACAGAACGCGCAGCAATTGGAGAAATTGAAGATGCAAAACGATGCAGAAATAAAGTTGCAGGTTGCGCAGATAGAGGCCGCTGCGAAGATAAAGGTAGCCGAAATCAGTGCGAACAGCGTCATTACATCCAAGCAAATTGATGCAGCGAATGTGGGTTTTTCTGAGGTCAATTAAGCATGGAAATTGAGCAGCGGATTTATAACGGCAATCGCGCTAAAGAAGTCCTCGAAAACGAGGCTTTCCAGTGGGCGCTTGATGGAATCAAACAGGAGGTAAAAGACGCATGGGAGCATTCACCGGCAAGAGACGCGGAAGGCCGAGAAAAATTATGGATGATGTTAAGTCTGGCGAACAAGCTGGAATTGTCGATCAAGTCGATGCTGGAAACGGGGCGGCTGGCGGAGCTAGACCTGGAGCACAAGCGGACATTGTTAGAGCGCGCCAAAGACGCGATGTCGGGATATTGAATTCGATATTGGCCGGTCATTCTGTGTTGATCCGGAATAAATAGGTTTCAAGGTAGCCACCTGCCTTTTGAGCCTCCGCTGCGAAGCGCGCTCGTAATCCTCCTTGGTGAGCATGGGAGGGTTTTAACGGAGTAAAAAATGGACAATCCAATTACGGAATCCACCCCCCTGGACATTAACGGCGCAGCATCTGCTTTCGAGGAAATGCTGACACCACCACCCCCTGATGAAAATGAAGGGGAACTCTCTGCGACACCGGAAGGGGTAAAAGAACCGGAATCAGAGATAGAGACTGAAGCGGAACCAGAAGGCGAAGCAGAGGCGAATGATGAGGAAATCGTCACCATTGAAGTTGATGGCAAGCCGATTGAACTCACGAAAGCGCAACTTGCAGAAGCCTATAAATCCGGACTGCGACAGGCTGATTACACAAAGAAAACCACAGAGGTTTCTGAGCAGCGTAAGGCTGCGGAAGCTGAAATTCAGAAGGCCCAGCACGAACGTGCAAGTTATGCACAAAGGCTCCAGCAGCAAGAAGCTGTACTCAGCGCGGCGCTGCAAGAGCAACAGAATATCAATTGGGAACAGTTGCTGGAAAGCGATCCGGTTGAGTTTATGCGGCAAAAGCATCTTTCTGAGCGGAGACAAGCGGCGCTGCAACAAACGGTGCAGTAGCAGCATTTCATCAGGCAACAGTTTCAGGCCGAGCAAACCGCCAGCATGCAACGATTCTTGAGTGAGCAGCAAGAGCAACTTCTTGCCAAGCTCCCGGAATGGAAGGATGAGGGTAAAGCGAAGGCCGAAAAACAAGCAATGCGTGAATTTCTTAGTCAATCTGGATTTTCTGAAGATGAAATCGGCAATGCCGCAGACCATCGGATGATCATCATCGCCCGCGATGCCATGCGCTTTCGGGAAATGATGAACAAAGCAAAAGCCGCAAGCAAGCGCGTTGAAAACGTCCCAAGACGTGTCGAGCGCCCTGCTGCTGGTTCTGCTCCCAGCGTTGATAAACGCAGCGCGCAATTCCAAAAGCTGACCAAATCTGGCAGCGTGGAAGATGCCGCCGCGGTATTCGCGTCACTTCTTTAATTTAATGCCGAGAGGCACCGGAGAATGATATGACAGCACCTACCAATACCTTTCTGACTACCGCTGCGATTGGTAACAGGGAAGACCTGACTGACCTGATTTACAGAATTTCACCCACCGCAACGCCATTCATTAACCTGGCCTCAAAAGGCAAAGCAACAAACACGCTGCACGAATGGCAGACGCAAGACCTTGCATCAGCCGTCACCAATAATGCCCAGGTTGAAGGTGATAACGCCGCTGCAAAGGTAGTTACACCTTCCGTTCGGCTGAATAACCGCACGCAAATCTCGACCAAAACGGTTATCGTTTCTGGCACGCAACAAGCGATGAATCCTGCCGGGCGCAAGGATGAACTGGCTTATCAGTTATCGCTGGCGTCGCTTGAGCTAAAGCGTGACATAGAGTCATCGGCTACACAACTTGATGTCACCGCTACCGCCCCACGTCAATCGCGGGGCCTGGTTGGGTGGGTGGTTGATAACGTTGATCGTAACGGCGGCACGCTGGCGTCCTACAGTGGCAACACAGGCCGGACAAAAGGCACTGCTGTGGCATTTACCGAGGCACGGCTGAAAAGCGTCTTGCAAAAGCAATTCACCGCAGGTGGCGAGCCGGATTCGATTCTGTTGCCGCCGGGCGCCAAGCAGACATTCTCCTCGTTCACGGGTAACTCTACCCGCTTTGATAAAGGGGAAGACGCCAAACTGTATGCGTCTGTGGATGTGTACGTGTCTGATTTTGGCGAGATCAAGGCCATCCCTTCGCGGTTTCAGGATGCCAATGACGTGTTTGTATTGCAGTCTGATAAATGGGCAATCGCGTATCTGCGTCCATTTACCACGATCGAACTCGCCATGACAGGCGATGCGATGCAGCGCGAACTGGTTGTTGAATGGACAGTGGAAGCTCGTGCGCCAAAGGCAAACGGCGCTGTTTACGATGTCGCCTAATCATTGCTAATCCAGTGGGGGATGGGCTTCGGTTCATCCCCCAATTTTTGAGGATATTTATATGCCACAAATTAAACAAAACGATGATAGTTCCATAGGGATGGAAGGTTCTGCTGGTGGTAAGGGCGGATTTGTACCGGAAACCATTGTCTATAACGCATCAACAGTGGATACGCCATTCTTTGTTGCTGACCGTCCTTATGTGGTGCAGGGGATTCGCGGTCGTGTTGAAGTCGCAGGAACAGGCGGCGCATGTACTGTGCAAATCCGCAAGGTTCCCTCTGGGACTGCGCTAACCTCTGGCACGGTACTGCATTCAGGCACATTCAATGTGGTTGGCACCGCTGCAACGAATCAAACGCTGACCTTATCGACAACGCCAAGCGATCTGCTGCTTGCTGCTGGCGATGCGCTTGCCTATGACTTAACGGGAACACCAACATCTGCGGTTGGTGCTATTACGGTGACGATGAATCCTGCGTGATCGTCAGGGGATGGGTAATTCCTCCCCTGTTTCATTTTCCTAACGCTGTGAAGCGCTGGAGGTCTTTATGAGCAAGACATTTTCATCATCGGCAATTACCGTGATTGCTGTTGGAACCACCATCACCACCGGAGCATCTTCCGCTTCTGCAACCATTCCGGTGTGTCAATCAGGCGAAAGCCCGCGCTATATCCGTGTCTCGGCGACTGCGAATTGTTACGTAAAGTTGGGCACAGCCGCGGCGACTGCAACAGCCAACGATATTCTTGTTACGTCTGGCGATGCAGTCATTTTGCATGTTCCCGGAGGTTACACAAAAGTCGCTGCAATTCAGGATGCGGCTGCCGGGAAGTGCAGCATTGTTCCCCTGGAGAACATGTGAATTCGCTGGACATCGGCACCAAGTTCCATTTTGGTGATGGAGTGATGGCGATAGAACGGGCGCAGGATTGCACGCCGATTGCAGAATACGCGAAAGCCATGCATAACGAAGGGCGGCATGGTTCCGGTGAAATGAAGCATGCCGCAAAAATTCCGTTTGTGATTCTGGAAAAGTATTGCAACGACCACAATATCCTTTTCAGTGAGTTGATCCAGAACAAGGAACACATGCAGCGGATATTGAACGACCAATCCTTGTCCGCTTTCCGCATTTGGCCCGGGAGAGTTTAAGTGGCACTCGATACTTACGCCAATTTGCAAACCGCGATTGCTAACTTCGCCCACAGGTCGGATTTAACAGCAATCATTCCAGATTTAATCACGCTTGCGGAGGCGCGCATCAATGGTGATCTGGATGCTCGCCTGCAAGACATCAAAGCGGCAATTCCAACGGTAGCCGATACAGAATCAGTCGTTTTGCCAGCGGATGTCATCAATATACGTCATCTGTCAGTTTCATCGACATCGCCTGTTCAGGTGCTTGTCTATCAAGCGCCGGATTCATTTGAAACGGCGCACGCATGGAATGAAAAGCGAACGCCAAGGGCATATACAGTCGTTGGATCGTTGCTTTATCTGGCACCAATACCGGATGCGGTCT
>JAHFPK010000382.1 GCA_023266715.1 Hyphomicrobiales bacterium
TTGTGGTTTCGTAAAAGATTCGCTCCGGGTTCCATGTCGCCCCGCATGAGCATTTGGCTATGTTGTCATTAAGAGTGATTGAATCCGCACTCTCACAGGCTGGACACTGCATGATGTTTTCCCTTTTAGGCACCGGCCAAGTAATCGGCGCAGCATAGTTCGACGGTTTGCCCCTTGGTCACATTGTCCCCTTCCAGTTCCTTCATGCGGTTCCAGGCGCGTTGAACCACACGGTATTGCTCTGCGGTCAAGACCAGGGTCTTGTGAGTAGGATTATTGAAGCGGTCGAAGGTTCGGGCATCTTGGCGCGGGGGTTCCGGCTTAAAGGCAAGCTCGATGCCCTCCCAGAGAATGCGGGTCTGGCCTCCAAGCTCCGCAAGGAACTGTATCTGTCCCTGAATCTCTCCCCGGTTCAGGGCCTGCATGAACTCGCGCCGGGTCTTGTTCAGCTTATGCGTCGTTTGAGTCTCGCCACTCATCATTGTTTCGCCTTTCTGCGCCTCAAAGGGCTTTCGAGGTTGCCCTCAGTTAAACTTTATCGGGATGGGTAGGGTAAAGGGATGGGTCAGGGCTGCTTGTCCTTCTTGGTGGCCGCATGGCGGATGCGCTTGGCGGCGATCTCATGGTATTGCGAATCCAGTTCTATGCCCACAAATCGGAATCCTTCCAGCATGGCCGCTTTGCCGGTCGAACCGCTGCCCATGAAGGGGTCAAGGATGATGCCATCCTGGGGCGCAACGAGGCGACATAGATAGCGCATAAGGTCTGTGGGCTTGACGGTCGGGTGGTTGTTTTGATCCAGCGTTTTCTTTCGACCGCCGTCTCTTAGTGCGCCAACGCCGCCAACGCCACCAACGCCGCCAACGCCTTCATTGCGATCCTTGGGGCTGACTTTGGCGGAATAGAAGAAGCGGCTTGCATGGTTGAATACCGCCTCGGCCTCCGGGCTTCCATCGTGCATGAGGTTGGCAGGCCATCGGCCTTCCGTCTCCCGGCCTTCCGCCATGACGGGCGCATGTTGGCCTTTCTTGCCAGCCGATCCATTGTGGCGTTTCTCGGTGCCGATCCGACACGCCGCGACGTTCAAGCCGCCAACACCCCATCGGCAGAAATTCTCAGCAATCGTTCCTTCGAGGGGCTTTCTCGCTACCAAGCACGGCTCCCAAGCGGGCTTCAAGGCCGTTCCCCATCCTGCTGCTGCTGCTGCTGGCGTAATCGGATCGCCCTTCTCGGTAACTTCGTATTGCTGGCCAAACGAACGTTTTGGGTCATTTTCCTTTGCTTGCCCGGCGCGGCCACGCCAATGACCTTCATGCTTATCGCATTCTTTGGAAATGTCCAGCGATTTAGGGAAGCCCGTTCCATATGCCCAGACCAGACAATCGCGAAATTCCCAGCCCGCCTCCTCAATCGCGCACGCCAAGCGGTGATAGGTGCGCGTTCCGCCGAAAGCCAGCAGATGCGCCCCCGGCTTCGCCACCCGTAGCGCGGCCTTCCAGAATTCCACACCGGGAACGCCATGATCCCAATCCTTGCCCATGAAGGAAAGTCCATAGGGCGGATCGCAGACAATCGCGTCAATGCAATTCTCGTCGAGTTGTGGCATGACCGCAAGGCAATCATCATTATAGAGCCTATACCGCGCCTTGCCCAATGCTTTGACGGCGACGCGCTTGCGCTCAGGCAGTGGTGGTTTCGGCTGCTCTTCAGCAAAGAGTCCTTCAAGCGTCTCCATGCTGAATCCGGTATCCGCCAAGTCGAAGTCCATCGCCTTCAACTCCGCAAGCTGTGCCTCGACGCCTTCCCAGAGGAACTCCCCGGCAATGTCCGTCGAGTTCGCGGCGAGGTTGGCCGCCTTCTCCTGCGCCTCACTGAAATGCACATAGCGCACAGGGAAGGTGTTGCCGTCCGGCGCATAGATGATGCCTTGGCCGTCAAGCGGAGTAGGCTCAAGGCGAAGATTGTCCGCGCCATATTTGAGCTTCAGGGCTTCGAGTCTTTGATGCCCGCTGACAAGATTGCCGGTCTCCAGGTTGAAGGTTATGCCGCTCAAGTCACCATGCACTTCAAGACTGTGCTGCAAGCCCTTCAAGGCCGCTGTGCTGATTTGACGCACGCGGTCATTGTAAGGGGCGGGCTTGAGGTCTTCGATGCACTGTGGGGCAACGTGGCGCGTCTGCGGCGGTGTAGCGGCGGGTGTCGCCTTGCGAGGAACTGGCGTTTTCCCCTTTGCCTTGGCTTTCGGCTTCACCTTCGCAGTAGCCTTGCCCTTCGCCTTCGAGTCTGTCTTTGTCATTTGAATCTCCTTATGCACATTGAAACAAAAAAAGCGGGCTTGCCCACTGCCACCGGGTTTAAGAGTGACAGGGACAAGCCCTAAATTTCAACTTGGATGCTTAAAGCAAAACTCCCTGTAAACGCTTCTCGCTCATTTCGATATATTCCGGGTTCAACTCAATCCCGATATATTTACATTCTTCCTGCTTGGCCACAATGCCCGTTGTTCCCGCGCCATTGAACGGATCAAGCACCGTGCCGCCTTTTGGACACCCTGCCTGTACACACGGGCGTATGAGTTCGCATGGGAAGGTGGCGAAGTGGGCTTCTTTGTATGGGCGTGGGCAAACTGTCCAGACAGAGCGTTTATTACGGCTATCGTAGTTGTTTT
>JAHFPK010000383.1 GCA_023266715.1 Hyphomicrobiales bacterium
GGAGAGGGTGCTCGACAGGTCAGCGGTTTGAAAACAAACCGCCGGGGTGAGGGCTCTTTCGTCTATGTCACGTAAGTAAGAAAAAGTGCCCTCATCCGGGCTTCGCCCACCTTGTAACTTAAATTCTGTTGCTTGTGGTAAGGTGCCAGAAGCGGTGGCGGACGGGAGACCGGCCCACCTTTGGGTCTTGAAGCCCGTGGAGAAGCAAGGGTCTTCGTCCGCCGTTCCATCGAACCCGAACAGTCGCCAGGGCCGCTTGCGAAGCCCGCTTAGACAAGGATGGGATCAGATGGACGCCACTGCACAAGTCAATGATACCTATGTCGGTATCGATGTTTCGAAGGACCGGCTGGATGTGCATATTCACTCCGTTGGCGGGGCCTTTTCAGTCAGCCGTGACGCGGCCGGACTGGAAGAACTGATCAAGAGGCTTAAACCCCATGCTCTCAAGGCTATTGCCGTAGAAGCAACCGGTGGCTTTGAATCTATTGTCGTTGCGGGTCTGGCAGAAGCCGGAATGCCGGTGATCGTAGTCAATCCCATGCAGGTCCGCCACTTTGCCAATGCTCTTGGCAAGCGTGCAAAGACAGACCCAATTGATGCCGCTGTCATTGCGCACTTTGTCGAAGCAACAAAACCCGAGATCCGGCCGATGCCTGATGCGGACACCGTTGTCTTGGCCGATCTCATGGCGCGGCGCAGGCAGATTATCCAGATGATCACGGCCGAACGCCAGCGTGCCATGCGCTCGACAAACGACAGGTTGCAGAAAAGCATCGCCCGTCTGCTCAAAGCCCTGCAGCGGGAACTCGACAGTCTCGACGGTGACATCGACGGCAGTGTGCGCGGCTCGCCAGTCTGGCGCGAGAAGGAGGACTTGCTCAGCTCCGTTCCCGGCATTGGCAAGGTCATCGCGCGAACCCTGCTGGCCGAACTGCCCGAACTCGGCCACCTCGGCCGGCGCCAGATTGCAGCCCTCGTTGGCCTGGCTCCCTTCACGCGCCAATCCGGTAAATGGAAAGGCAAAAGCTTCATCAGTGGCGGGCGCTCATCCTGCAGAACAGCGCTCTTTGTCGGAGCTCTTGTTGCCGCCAGATACAATCCCGACCTCAAGGCTTTCCGTCAGCGCCTCATCGATGCCGGCAAACCAAAAATCGTCGCCATCATCGCCGTCGCCAGAAAACTACTCACAATCCTCAATGCCATCATCAGGGACAAATCCAAATGGACATCAAAAACCACTTGATTTCTAAGACAGTCGCTTCTCCCATTCTTCGAACGGGAGAAGGCAGAACCTTTAGAGATTATCGCCTTCTCCCGTGCGGTACGCATGGGAGTAGGTGCCCGACAGGGCGGATGAGGGCTTGTTTGCCGGAATGACGTTGCCGGAAGAGCCTTCAGCACTCAACCACGTTGACGGCGAGGCCGCCTGTTGAGGTCTCCTTGTAACGATCGCTCATGTCGATGCCGGTCTGGCGCATGGTTTCGACGCAATTGTCGAGCGGCATGAAATGCTGGCCATCGCCACGCAAAGCGAGCGATGCGGCAGTCACCGCCTTCACCGCGCCAAATGCGTTGCGCTCAATGCAGGGCACTTGGACCAAGCCGCCAACGGGATCGCAAGTCATGCCGAGATGATGCTCGAGGGCTATTTCGGCGGCGTTTTCCACCTGCTCATTGGTGCCGCCGAGGGCCGCGCACAATCCGGCGGCAGCCATGGCGGATGCGGAACCCACTTCGCCCTGGCAGCCCACTTCAGCCCCTGAAATCGAGGCATTGTGCTTGATGATGCCGCCGATGGCTGAGGAGACGAGCAATAGTGTTCGAACGCCGGCTTCATTCGCGTCCAGGCAATGGTCGAGATAATAACGGAGGATGGCGGGCATGACGCCGGCGGCACCATTCGTTGGAGCCGTTACAACTTTTCCGCCTGCGGCATTTTCCTCATTCACGGCCAAGGCATAGACCGAGAGGAAATCCATGATGCGGTGGGGCTGAATAGAGTTGCCGCCCTGCTCTTCTTTCAGCTTGGCAAATATTTCACTGGCGCGGCGCTTCACTTTCAGGCCGCCCGGCAGCTGGCCACCGATGGTGAGACCCCGATTCATGCAAGCGTTCATGGCGGACCAGATGCGATCAAGCCCTTTGTTGAGCGCGTCGTTCGACATGACAACGGTTTCGTTGGCGCGTTTCATGGCCTCGATGGTGAGTCCGGACATCTGCCCCATCGCCAGCATTTCTTTCGCGGTTGAAAAAGGATAGGGCACGGGGAGCTTTGGCTTTGCGGCTTCACGGCTTTGCGCATTTGACTGCAACCGCTCAGCCTCGGTCTGCACGAATCCGCCGCCGATGGAATAGTAGGTTTCGCTGAAAACCTTGGCGCCTGTTGCATCCCACAGGGCAAAGATCATGCCGTTAGCGTGGCCGGGAAGTGCCGGGCCAAAATCGAAGATCACATCCTTCGCAGGATCAAACGAAACGCGCTGGCCATTTGAGAAGACGATGTGCTTGCGCTCCATCATCTCCTGAACAACTGTGTCAACGCGGTCGGGCTCGATTGTCTCGGGCGCTTCCCCGGCAAGCCCCAGCACACAGGCGCGGTCGGTGCCATGGCCTTTGCCAGTGAAGGCCAGCGAGCCATGGAGCGATACGCTAAGGCGCC
>JAHFPK010000091.1:0-2591 GCA_023266715.1 Hyphomicrobiales bacterium
TATTTGTGCACAAGATTGCCGGTTATCTTGCGGAACAAGGCGCTTCGCTTTCTGTCGTGGCAGATGCGGCCCGCAAAGTGGCGGGCTCCACCGTGTCGCTTGGAATATCGTTGAGTTCCTGCACAATTCCGGGCGTGGGCCGCGAAGATCGCGTGCCCCACGGTAAAGCGGAATTGGGTCTAGGTATTCATGGCGAGCCGGGCGTTGATCTCATCGAATTCATGGGAGCAAAGCAGGCAGCAGGCATGCTCTCCGAAAAACTATTCGTGAGCGCGAGCAAGGCTGCAGCATATGCCCTCTTGCTTAACAACCTTGGCAGCACAACGCCCCTTGAGATGGGGGTACTTGTCAATGAAATTCTGAGCAGCCCACTCGGGCGGAAGATCAAACTCATTGTCGGCCCAGGACTTCTTATGACTTCGCTCAACATGCACGGCATTTCGGCTTCGCTTTTGCCGCTCAATCCAGAGTTTGAAAAGGCCCTTGTGGCCCCGGTGAGCCCTATCGCTTGGCGAGGCGCCCATCGGCCCACCAAACCTGTGGTCAAGAAATTGCCGAAAGAGATGAATTCGAGACCTGTAAAGGTAAGCAAGAATGCTTCACTTCATGCTCTTGTCGAACGTGCCTGCGATCTGCTCATTGCCAATGAGGCCGCACTCAATGCACTTGATGCCAAGGTCGGCGATGGCGATACGGGTTCGACCATGGCGGGTGCAGCGCGAAATTTGAAGGCAAACCTCAATGGAATGCCGCTCGCAAATACGGCTGATTTCTTTGCCAGTGCCAGCGGAACCCTGTCCAAAACCATGGGCGGTTCCAGTGGCGTGCTTCTCGCCATCCTCTTTGCAGCGGCCGGAAGCACTGCCGCAAAGGGAGCCGCCTGGGGTCCGGCTCTTCAATCGGGTCTCCGGCGCATGATGGAATATGGCGGCGCAAAGCCCGGCGACCGGACCATGATTGACGCCCTGGAGCCTGCCCTTGCGGCCCTGGCCTCCGGCAAATCAATTGCCATTGCAGCAGTAGCAGCTCGCAAAGGCGCCGATGCCACGGCAAAAATGATAAAAGCAAGGGCGGGACGCTCGGCCTATGTTTCTGCTACAAACCTGCAAGGTATTGTCGATCCCGGCGCAGAAGCGGTAGCCCGCCTCTTCGAAGGGTTGGCAAAGAACTAGGAACAAGGCATGCAGATCAATTCGACCAAATTGCTTGAAACCATGGCGCAGGCCGTGTTTGCCAATGCGGAAGAATTGACCGAGCTCGATTCCGCGATCGGTGATGCCGATCACGGCCTTAACATGAAGCGTGGCTTCCAGGCAGTGCTTGCTGAGAAAGACAACATTTTGTCTAAGCCCCTTCCCGAAGCAATTAACGCCATGGGCTACACGCTGGTGATGAAGATCGGCGGGGCCTCGGGGCCGCTCTACGGCACCTTGTTCATGACCTTGGGCAAGTACATGAAGGAACACCCTTCAACAACCGAATTCGGCCGCTCCCTGGCGGTTGCCGCAGACGCAGTTTGCTCCAGGGGCAAAGCCGCGATTGGCAACAAAACCATGGTGGATGTGCTGCTGCCGGTCGCTGCCCATATTGCATCGGGCACGGCTACCATCGAGAGTGTACGGCACCTCGCCGCTGATTGTGCGAAAGCAACGGTTCCGATGAAAGCGCTGCGCGGCCGGGCTTCGTTTCTGGGCGAGCGCTCGATAGGCCATATGGACCCGGGGGCCCGGTCCTGCGAAATCCTCATTGATGCGGTTTGCGATGTATTGGCGGAAAAACAATGAACAAGAAAGTTGGTATCGTCATCGTCTCGCATTCCTTGGATATTGCCAGGGGTACCGCCGATATGGTGCGCAACATGGTGGGCTCGGGCATTCCCCTCGCCTTCTGCGGCGGCAATTCCGATGGTGGATTGGGCACCAGCATTGAGAAAATTCAGGGCGCCATCAACGAAGCCTGGTCGGATCGCGGTGTTGCGATCCTGGTAGATCTCGGCGGGGCTGAAACCAATAGCGAGATGGCGGTGGAAATGCTGCCCGAAAACCGCCGCGGCAAGGTTGTGGTTTGCAATGCCCCGATTGTAGAAGGTGCGGTCATGGCGGCCACCGAAGCCTGGGGTGGCGCCTCGCTGGACGAAGTCAAACGCACCGCAGAAGAATTGTCGCCCCAATGAAAGAATGGATCAGCAGATCAGTGGTTGTTACCCATGATATCGGTTTGCATGCGCGGCCGTCGGTCAAGTTCACCAAACTGGCAAAGGGCTTCACTTGCAGCATCGAAGTTGCGGACGCGCTCGCTGGCCCCTGGTCGAATGCAAAAAGCATTGTGAAGGTCATGGGCATCAAGGCCGGCCAGGGTGCAACCCTGTATTTACGCGCCAGGGGCCCCGATGCCCAAGCCGCGATCACAGCGCTATCGGGCTTCGTGGCGAGCGAATTCGACGAGGACAGAACCGATGTTGCCAGCGGTTGAAATCAGGGGCAAGCCAGCTTCGGAAGGAATTTTCACCGGTCCCGTGGTTGCTTTCGACGTGGCCTGCCTGACCTCAAGACCGGCCCGCAATGCCGCTTTGGAACGCTCTGAACTCAATT
>JAHFPK010000091.1:2601-9518 GCA_023266715.1 Hyphomicrobiales bacterium
GCCATCGCTGCCGCAATTACCGCCATCACCGCGCTCGCTGCAAAAAATAAAGGTGCCGCTGCCGACATTCTCGAATTTCAAATTGCCATGCTCCAGGACGACGCCTTGAAAGCCCAGGCCTTTGCTGTCGTTGAACAGGGTTCCTCGGCTGCTGATGCGTGGTGGAACACCCTGGAGAACGAAATCGCCGAATATGTAAGTTCCGCCGACGAGAATTTTTCCGCCAAGGCTGCTGATCTGCGAGATATCCGTGACCGGGTCATGCGAACCCTTGAAGGCGAGACGAAAATGCCAATGCAGAGCGGGTCAATTTTTGTGGGTGAAGACCTGCCGCCGACACTGTTTCTGGAAACCGATTGGTCGCAGGGCGGCGCCATCGCACTGAAGGGCGGCAGTTCGTCCGGTCATGTGGCAATGCTGGCAAGGTCACGGGGCGTGCCGATGGTCATAGGCCTCGGCGAGGCTTGGCCCGGCACCTATGAAAACGCAATCGTTGATGGAACTGCTGGCCTTGTACATCCGGCCCCTCCCCCTGAATTGATCGCGGCCTACGCCAAGCGCAGTGCCAGGGACGCCGAACACCGCGATGCCGACAGGCAATTCCTTATGCAACCCGCCCTCCGCCGCGACGGCACGCGTGTTGACCTCCAAATAAACATTGCGAGTGTCGAGGAGCTGGGCCAGCTCGATCCCGCCTCATGTGATGGCATCGGGCTGATGCGCTCCGAATTCCTGTTTCGCGACGGCGTAGCCTTGCCCAATGAGGATGAGCAATACCGGGCCTATCGTGCAATGCTGGAATGGGCGAACGGGAAACCGGTGACCATCCGCACCCTCGATGTGGGCGGCGACAAGCCGTTACGGGGCCTGACCAGCGAAGGCAAAAAGAATTCATTTCTCGGGTTGCGTGGCATTCGCCTGTTGCTGGCAAGGCCCGAAGTTTTCCGGACCCAGCTCAAGGCATTGGCGCGTGCGGCTATCCATGGCAACCTGAAAATCATGCTTCCTATGGTCACCCTGCCCCGCGAGCTCGAGCAGTCCGCTGTGCTGCTCGATCAGTGCGTGAGCGAATTGCAGAGTGAAGGAAAGGTCTGCTCAAGACCGTCCCTGGGCATCATGGTGGAAGTGCCAGCCGTGGCGATCGCCCCGGAGCTTTTTGCGAAGGCCGCCTTCTTTTCAATCGGCACCAACGATCTTACCCAGTTTGTCATGGCTTCATCACGCGATGAAACATCGGCCGCGGACCTGCAGGACGCGGCACATCCCGCCATTGCCAGGCTCATTGCCGGAGTTACCGCTTACGGCCGCGCCAACCACATTCCCGTCAGCCTTTGTGGTGACATGGCAAGCGTGCCTGAGAATTTGCCGCTCCTGATGGAAGCAGGCGTGACGTCGCTATCGGTTGCTCCCGCAGCACTGGCGCGCGTCAAATCTGCCCTTTCCAAGATCTGATCATGGCCATGAAGGACAATGAAACAGAAACCGCATTAAGTGAGGCCGTGGCCGAATATAAGGGCATTTTGGCCAGCGTGCTTGACCAGCGGCCCTCGGGAACGCGGCAACGTCTCGCCGTGGCGCTTGCCAAGAATCGCAGCTTCATCAGTCAGATCTCCAATCCAGCCTATCCAACCCCAATCCCGGCAAACCACATCGACCTCATATTTGAAATTTGCCACTTTTCGTCATTTGAAAAGAAGCAATTCATGGAGGCCTACCAGCGTGGGCATCCCAAGCGCTTCACGGTCCACAACGATGCTCAACACCTCAAGGCCCATACGGTATATCTACCCGATCTCGGTGACGACACCCGCAACGAACAATTGCATTCGGTTGTCAGTGATTTTGTCCGTCAAATCATACGCGTAATGAAAGCTGCGCCCAGGAAAGGCCGGACTCGGTGAAAAAGCTGATCAACGATGTTGGTAGTATCCTGACCGAGAGTCTGGACGGGTTTGCTGCCGCTCATGCCTCTATCGTTAAACTCGGACCGGAACGGAAATTCGTGCAGCGCAGGGTTTTAAAACCTGGAAAGGCAGCCCTGATCTCCGGTGGCGGTTCGGGCCATGAGCCCCTGCACATAGGCTTTGTGGGTCACGGCATGCTCGATGCAGCCTGCCCGGGACAAGTCTTCACCTCACCCACACCCGATCAAATTATGGCCGCCGCCGAAGTAACAGACGGTGGTGCAGGCGTCCTGTTCATTGTCAAAAACTATGAAGGCGACATGATGAATTTCGCCATGGCACGCGAGATGTGCGGACGAGATACTGAGATTGTCGTGATCAATGACGATGTCTCTGTGGAGAATTCGCGCCGCACCACGGGGCGTCGCGGCGTGGCTGGAACGATGGTCGTTACAAAAATCGTGGGCGCTGCCGCAGAACATGGGGTAAAACTCAAAGACCTGAAAATGCTTGGTGACCGCGTCAACCAAGCAACGCGCTCAATGGGCGTAGCACTCACGAGCTGTACCGTTCCCGCCGCAGGCAAGCCTACATTCATGATTGGTGACGATGAGATGGAAATGGGTGTCGGAATCCATGGCGAAGCGGGCCGACAACGCATGAAGCTGAAAACCGCCGATGAAATCACCGAGGAGCTGTTAAATTCGATCACCAACGATCTCGGTGGCAAGGGCGATGCGCTTCTCCTCGTCAATGGCTTTGGCGCAACTCCCGCAATGGAACTCTATCTCATGTTCAATTCCGCCGGGGCCCAGCTTGCCAAACACGGGATCACCGTGCGCCGCTCGCTCGTTGGCAACTATGTCACCTCTCTGGATATGGCTGGCTGCTCCCTCACCGTCACCCTGCTTGACAACGAACTCGAACGACTTTGGGACGCAGCCGTGTATACACCTGCATTGAGATGGGGAATGTAAGTGCTCGGCTAATTTTTATGCAGTGTTCGTTTTCCGACTAAATTATGATCATTTCCGATCCTTCCACAATGGCTGCTCGCAAGACACCCAACACTCCCAATGTTCCGTAATCATATGATAAATTTGGAATATTTTTGTAATTAACGCTTCCTTAACCATCTGGCACAGGCTTTGCAGAGCTCCCTCCCGTTGCATCAAGCAAAATAAATGCAGGAGGGATTGGACATGAAAATCAAAACGAGAATTTTTAGCACATTAGCGGCGGCAGCTCTGGGGTCAGCAATGCTATGGGCATCTCCGGCTTTGGCCGAAGACACCATCAAGGTCGGCGTATTACATTCACTTTCGGGTACGATGGCAATTTCAGAAACCACGTTGAAAGACGCCATGCTGATGCTTATTGAAGAGCAGAACAAGAAGGGTGGCGTGCTTGGCAAGAAGCTTGAGGCGGTTGTTGTAGACCCTGCCTCGGATTGGCCACTCTTTGCCGAAAAGGCACGCGAACTCATTGAAAAAGATAAGGTAGCAGCAGTGTTCGGCTGTTGGACTTCGGTATCGCGGAAATCGGTTCTTCCAGTTTTTGAAGAGCTGAACAGCCTGTTGTTCTACCCCGTTCAATATGAAGGAGAGGAAAGTCAGCGCAATATTTTCTACACTGGCGCCGCACCGAACCAACAAGCCATTCCAGCGGTTGACTACCTGATGGCAAACGACAAGGTCGAGCGCTGGGTTCTGGCTGGAACCGACTACGTTTATCCCCGCACGACCAACAAGATTCTTGAGGCCTATCTCTTGGCCAAAGGCGTCAAATCCGAAGACATCATGATTAATTATACGCCATTCGGCCATTCAGATTGGCAGACGATTGTGTCCGACATCAAGAAATTCGGCTCAGCAGGTAAGAAGACCGCCGTTGTTTCAACAATCAACGGCGATGCCAACGTGCCTTTCTACAAGGAACTCGGCAACCAGGGCATCAAGGCTGAAGATATTCCGGTAGTCGCTTTCTCAGTTGGCGAAGAAGAACTCGCAGGCCTCGATACGAAACCCCTCGTTGGCCATCTCGCCGCCTGGAATTATTTCGAGTCAATCGACAATCCTGCAAACGAGGAATTCATCAAGACCTGGAAGGCCTTCATCAAAAACGACAAGCGGGTGACCAATGATCCAATGGAAGCGGCCTATATCGGCTTCAACATGTGGGTCAAAGCGGTTGAAAAGGCAGGGACAACTGACTCTGATGCCGTGATCGATTCCATTGTTGGCGTGTCGGTGCCAAATCTCACGGGCGGTTATTCCGCGATGATGCCAAACCATCACATCACCAAGCCAGTCTATATCGGTGAGATTCAGGCCGATGGTCAGTTTGAAACCGTTTGGCAAACGCCGGGCCTCGTTGCCGGTGATGAATGGTCTGATTACCTGCCGGATTCAAAAGACCTCATCTCCGATTGGCGTAAACCCATGTCTTGCGGCAATTTCAACGTCGCCACTGGCAAATGCGGCGGCAAGGGTTAACGGATCAATACGATGTCTCATCTGGGCGGAGTTTTTTCCGCCCGGATGAATTTGCATTCTCGTCATGATTGTAGGAGCCATGCGCGCGCTGAAAATTGCACTTTTTGTGCTGCTCTCCTGTTTCGCCTGCACGACCATAGCGTGGTCAGGTGAAACTGAAATAAAAGCGTCCATTGCGAAGCTTGCGACGGCAAAAAGCTTTCCCGAAATAGAGTCGGTGGTCAAGGAACTGGCATCGCTCGCCGATCCCTTGGTCAATCCAGCACTTACTGCCTTGGCAGAAGGCAATCTGCAAATTCGCAAATCGGACAATACAGTTTTCATCACACGTGATCGCGGTGTGGGAGTTATGTTGATTGACCCAATTACAGGCAAAGAATCAGGTGAAGCGGCCAAAACCGACGTTCAGAAGATCAAGGTCAACAATGGCTTGCGCCGGATAATCCGGGATTCACTTGGCAATCTCACTTTGCAATCACCTGACACGGCCACACGCCTGCAGGCGGCGGAAACAATTTTCAAAAACTCAGACGCTTCACAACTTGCAGCCCTTGATGCGGCCATCACCAATGAAACGGATAGCAGCGTTAAGGCGCAAATGGAGTTGGCACGGGCCTCTGCAATTCTCAATTCAGATCGCAGGGATGACGATAAGGCGCAGGCGATCAAACTCATCGGAGAGCGCGGTGGCCGAGACGCTCTTTCACTTTTGACCGCAGTTGAAGCGAGGACCTCTGGCCTTGTAAAGGATACGGCAGCAGCCGCGGTTGGTGTCATTGAACGCAATCTGGCCTTTTGGGAAACCGGTCAGAATGTCTGGTACGGACTGTCGCTTGGTTCCGTTCTTCTGCTCGCGGCCATTGGCTTGGCGATCACCTTTGGAGTCATGGGTGTCATCAACATGGCTCACGGTGAAATGGTGATGCTCGGCGCTTACACAACATTTGTGACACAGGATATCATCAAGGATAATTTTCCCGAACTGTTCAACTGGTCCCTGCTTTTTGCGTTGCCGCTCGCCTTTCTTGTTTCAGCGTTTGTCGGCGTGATCATTGAACGCGGGATCATTCGCCATCTCTATGGCCGTCCACTTGAAACGCTTCTCGCCACCTGGGGCGTATCGCTTATCCTGCAACAGGGCGTTAGGTCGATTTTTGGTCCGACCAATCAGGAAGTTGGAAGTCCCTCATGGATGTCTGGCGCCTTCCAGATCGGTGAACTGGATATAACGTGGAACCGGCTGTGGATTATCGCTTTTTCTCTGATCATATTTTTCGTCTTGCTAGTTGCTCTCAACAAAACACCGCTCGGATTGCAGATGCGGGCGGTAACCCAGAACCGCCGCATGGCGTCGGCCATGGGTATTCGCACACCTTTTGTGGATTCCATGACTTTTGCCTTGGGTTCCGGCATTGCTGGCATCGCAGGTGTTGCCCTTTCGCAAATTGATAATGTTTCGCCCAATCTTGGCCAAAGCTATATTATCGACAGTTTCATGGTCGTGGTGTTTGGTGGTGTGGGCAATCTTTGGGGTACATTGGTTGGTGCCCTATCACTTGGCATTCTAAACAAGTTCCTGGAGCCCTTTGCCGGGGCGGTTTTGGGTAAAATTCTTCTTCTTATTCTCATCATTCTCTTCATCCAGAAGCGTCCGCGCGGACTGTTCGCGCTTAAGGGCCGGGCGGTGGAAACGTGATTCTGACACGTTTTTTCTTAGGCGGCTTTGATCGAAGGATTACCACTCTGATTGTGGTGGTTCTGGCAACAGCGCTTCTTGTTCCTATCCTGCATCTTGCCTTACCAGCCGGAAACTTCTTCCATGTACCCACCTTTATGGTAGCGCTGCTCGGCAAGTATCTGACCTATGCTTTGCTTGCGTTGTCGCTTGACCTCGTTTGGGGGTTCTGCGGCATTCTCTCACTCGGCCACGGCGCTTTCTTCGCGCTCGGCGGCTACGCTATGGGCATGTATCTCATGCGGCAAATCGGCTCACGCGGCAGCTATGGCAATGCAGAACTCCCAGATTTCATGGTGTTCCTGAACTGGAAGGAGCTGCCCTGGTTCTGGTACGGCTTCGACCACTTCGCCTTCGCAATGCTGATGGTGATGCTGGTTCCGGGAATTATGGCTGTTATTTTCGGCTGGTTTGCCTTTCGTTCCCGCGTCACTGGCGTTTATCTCTCAATCATCACCCAGGCGCTGACCTATGCGCTTATGCTGGCATTCTTCCGCAACAATATGGGCTTTGGCGGCAATAATGGTTTGACCGATTTCAAGGATATTCTGGGCTTCAGCGTTCAAGCCGGAGGAACACGCGTTGCTTTGTTTTCGGCAAGCGCAATTGCACTTGCTGCTGGCATTCTTATCACATCGGCGTTGGTCAATTCAAAGTATGGAAAACTGATGATCGGTGTGCGCGATGCGGAGAACCGCTTGCGCTTCCTCGGCTATCGTCCGGAATTAATCAAGCTCGTTGCCTTTACGGTTTCTGCGGTGATGGCGGGCGTTGCAGGTGCTC